>DATALJ010000316.1:0-3352 GCA_036261135.1 Bacteroidales bacterium | reverse complement strand
ATTGAAGTAGAAATTCAGAATTCAACTTTTCCTCATTTGGTTTTATTCGAATTAAGAAACCAGCAAAAACTAGTCTGCCATCTTCGACTCTGTATTTATAAGATTTGCCAACGCTAGCGCCAGTTCTAGCAAGTACAATATCTCCTTTTTCTAAATAATTTTCTTCTGACACATCTTTTGCAACTGAAGCCATATTGTTTCGGAGAAAATACCCATCTTCTGAAATATCTGTTATTCTTAAATATGTTGGGAGATCCTCAGAAAAAGGCACAGCTGGAGCATTGATTCCATAATCAGGATGTTGTAACAAACATTTACTTAAAACATTCAATACCCATTCCCCGTTTCCCTTAAACTCCTTAAACCTCAACCTTGGCACGTTTTCGCCTTCGGCAGGGAAAAGCTGTTGCATTAACCCTTTTTTATGGTTTTTGAGGGAATTGAGTTTTTGGGTTTGGGCAGTAATAAGATCGTCGAGGGAGGAAAGGCAGGAGGCGATTTTTTGTTGTTCAGCAATTTTTGGAAGATTGACTTCTAAATTTAGGAAATCATTTCTACTTAACACTCTATTTCTACCTGCACCACCAGGTGAGATTACACCCAATTTATAAATGAAGTTTTTATCTAATATTACATACTTAAAGAAAGACGGGATTGCTTCCTTTTCATCGAACACAAAAGTTGGGAAGCGATGAGAGACCAAAGCATCTCTATCATTTTCGGATGCAATTGCAATTGCTCCCTCCCATGCAAAAGTAATATTTACTATTAAGTCGTTAGGTTTGACCTCATAAAGATATTCCATTGAGTTTTTCTCAGGAAGTTCATTGAAACTTAAAAAAGTTCCTTTTCCATGACTTCTAATTCCAAGACGAGTATACGGTTTTTCAGGTTTCATTACTTGTCTAGGAGTAAAAGTCAACACTTTATCAATAGATTTCTTATCCCATTCCTTTTCCTCTATAAACTCTGGAAATCTCATTTTCGGAACTATCTTATTTTTTCCTTCTTTACTCATATGCTTTCAATCCTGATATTTCACGGCCTTGTGCCAGTTTTTTTAATAGTGGAACAAGGTCTTCCATTAACGCCTGTTCTCTTTGGGAGCGGGCTTTCCAGCCAAGTTCTAATGGAGCCAGTAGGTCGCTTAGCTGTTCGCCATCGAATATCATGCGGCTGGTTATGCCTTCTACAAATGTTTTTAACGGGGTTGTTTCAAGCCCGTGTTTTTTAGATATATCAGCTAGCTCTTTATTAAATTTCTCAGCTTTAAAAGACTGGTAGCCTTCACGAATTTCCTGCTCGGTGCGGCCTTTTCCTACTTTAAGACTATTAATATAATCAACAATATTGTCGCGCTCGTCCATAAGATTGGCACTTGAGCTTAGCAGGTTAATAATCTGCTCGCGGGTCATTGTTTGTTTCGAGGGCTTCTTTTGTGTGTATTGGGCAATCAGGCTCATAATATAATCGTAGTCGATTAAAGCCGAAGCAAACAGCACGAATTCAAAATCGAGTTGCTGCACATCAGGAGTGGCATCGGCGCCTTCTTTTTCCTGCTTTTCTTTTAATATTTTGGCCGTTTCGAGGTACGAACTCTTGAATTCGCGCATCTGATCTTCGGGCAAAATGGCTTCAATATGTTTCTTTTGGTCGTCGCTTAAATCTGTATATTGTTCAAGTTGGGTTTTTATGCGTTGTACTTCTTTAAAATGATTTATGAAATTAACGCGGGCAGCATCGCCTTTAATATTATATACTTCTTGAGGCTCGGTTGAGAGACCGTTTATTTCCATAAAACCATTCATGGCTGCAACAGCTTTAGCGTAGTTTTCAATTACAACAGGTGCAGGGTCAACAAGCCATATTTCTTTGGCTTTTGCTGTGTCCTCGCCTGAGAACATGGCAATGGCCTGGTCAACTTCGGCCTGCTGCTGTCTGAAATCGAGAATATTGCCGCATGGTTTCGTGGAATTAAGAATACGGTTTGTGCGAGAGAAAGCCTGTATTAACCCATGATATTTCAGGTTTTTATCAACATAAAGAGTATTCAGATAATGGGCATCGAAGCCTGTAAGCAGCATATCAACTACAATAACCAAATCAATTTTGTTTTCGTGCGGATAGTCTGCATTGCTGTATTTCTGATCTTTTATTCGTTTCTGTACATCCTTGTAATAAAGATCGAATTCACCAATGGAATGATTTGTTTTATATTGTTTGTTATAATCTGCAATTATAGCTTTCAAAGCCTTTTTCTTCTCGTCAGGATTTTGCTTATTGTCTTCTTTTTCCTGCTGCAAATCCTCCTGTAATTGTTGCACATCTTTATTGCCTTCGGCAGGAGGAGAAAAAACACATGCAATGTTTAAGGGTTTAAAGCTTAGGTCGTCGGCCTTAAGTTGTGCCTGCGTTGCTTTAAACAAACTATAATATTCAATAGCATTGTTAATAGACGAAGTTGCCAGTATTGCATTAAAACGGAGGGAGTGTGTTGCAGAATTATGTTTGGAAAGAATTGCGTCAACAACAGCATGCTGGGCTATGGCTTCTCCAGGCTTTGGCTTATAGTTGCCTTCACCTTTAAAATAGTCCACATGGAAACGCAATACATTTTTGTCGTCAATGGCATGTGTAATGGTGTAAGCATGCAACCGTTTCTGGAAGATATCAACTGTAGTTACATAAGAGCCAACAGTGCCGTCGATTTGTTTGTAGGTTGCGTTATCTTCAAAAATAGGAGTACCGGTAAATCCAAAAAGCTGGGCTTTAGGGAAGAATTCTTTAATAGCCTTGTGGTTTTCGCCAAACTGTGAGCGATGGCATTCGTCGAAAATGAAAACCAGACGTTTGTTACTTAAAAGCTGTAAGCGTTCTTTGTAATTATTTTTGTTGTTGACATCCAAAGCCAGACCAAGTTTTTGAATAGTGGTAACAATTACTTTATCGGCATAACTGGTCGATAGCATCCGGCTTACCAGAGTTTCTGTATTCGTGTTTTCTTCAACACAACCTTCCTGGAATTTATTAAACTCATCGCGGGTTTGGCGGTCGAGGTCCTTGCGGTCGACAACAAACAAACACTTTTCTATATCAGGGTTGTCCTTTAATAAAGTTGAGGTTTTGAACGATGTAAGAGTTTTGCCACTGCCTGTGGTATGCCATATATAACCATTGCCCCGGTTCTGATGGATGCAGTCGACAATAGCTTTTACTGCATAAATCTGGTAAGGCCGCATAACGAGCAACTTTTGTTCGCTTGCTACAAGCACCATATAACGGTTTATAAGTTCACCAAGTGTACACTTGGGAAGAAACCTTGTGGCAAAATTGTCGAGGTGCGTAATTTTCT
>DATALJ010000315.1:0-13954 GCA_036261135.1 Bacteroidales bacterium | reverse complement strand
CGGCGCCTCCAATGCAACCATTTCGGATGCAACCGGTGTGGGAACGATAACTAACAACGATTCACAACCTACTGTTACGTTGAGCATTGGAGATATTTCTATTGTAGAAAATGCGGGTAGTACATTGGTAACAGCAACATTAAGTAATGTTAGTTATCAGAATGTTACTGTTAATCTATCATTTACAGGAGCCGCTACTGGAGGAGGAACGGATTACAGTGTTTCGGATGTTAAGATAGATGTTCCGGCAGGCTCTTTAACAGGAACAATTACAATAACAGCCGTTCAGGATGTGATTGTTGAAGGTGGAGAGTCTATCACCATAGATATATCTACAGTGAATAATGGTTCTGAGGATGGTGTTCAGCAAGTTACCACTACTATTGATGACGATGATGCTCCTAATCATTTACCCAATGCTAAAAATGATACTGATGTGGTGAACGAAGATGCTAGTGTAGCCACCAATGTAGCCGCCAATGATACCGGTCTTGAAGACGGCGGTTTGGTCGTAACCGTGACCTCAGGTCCAAGCCATGGAACTATTTCCATCAGTGGTACCACAGTAACCTATACGCCAGTTGCTAATTACAATGGAACGGATAGTTATACTTATCAGATCTGCGATGCTGATGGCGATTGTTCTACTGCTAACGTATTTATTGATGTTAACAGTGTGGATGATCTTCCTGTTGCCACAAATGATAATGTTTCGGTGAACGAGGATGAAAATATTGCCGTTGACGTGGCATTGAATGATACTGGACTTGGCGATGACGGCCTAGTTGTTTCCATTATCTCCGGTCCTGGCCATGGAACGGTTTCTGTTTCTGGTACAACAATAACCTACACGCCATCTCCCAATTATAATGGAGCAGATAGTTATACTTACCAGATCTGTGATGCGGATGGCGATTGTTCTTCCGCAACGGTCAATATTACGGTAAACAGTGTGGATGATATTCCTGTGGCGAATAACGATAATATTTCCACGCTGGAGAACACCTCTATTAATCTCCACGTGTTAAATAATGATACGGGCCTGGGAGATGGCGGACTTGTAGTCACTATAAACGTGGCTCCATTACATGGAACTGCTGTGGTTGAAGCCGATCAAACCATTACGTATACGCCATCAACCGGTTATCTGGGTAACGATATCTATACGTATCAGGTATGCGATGCGGACGGCGATTGCGTAACGGCTGTTGTTAGCATTGTTATCGATAATGTAGATGATATACCTGTGGCTGTTGACGATGCGGTAACTGGCAATGAAGATGCCGCAACTACTTTTGATGTATTAAGCAATGATACTGGCCTTACGGACGGTGGGCTGACGGTAACTATTACCACTTCTGCAAAACAGGGAACTGTGTTAGTGAATGCTGACAATACCATCACTTACACTCCTTTTGCGGATTATTATGGCAAAGATTCGCTTGTTTACCAGGTGTGCGATGTAGATGGTGATTGTTCTTCAGCCAAAGTGGTGATTACGGTTAATAATGTGGACGACCAGCCAGTAGCTGTTAACGATAATATTACGGTTAATGAAGATACCAACGTTTCTACGGATGTTGCTGCTAATGATGCAGGTCTGGGCGACGGTGGACTGGTGGTAACCGTTACATCGGGTCCTTTGCATGGAACTGTAATAATCAATGGAACTACAGTAACCTATACACCTTCGGCTGATTATTACGGAACGGATAGCTATACCTATCAGCTTTGCGATGCAGATGGCGATTGTGTTTCGGGTACTGTAAATATTACGGTGGACAATGTGGATGATATTCCTTCGGCTAACGATGATGTTGTAAGCGTAAACGAAGATGCATCCTCGATTTTCAATGTATTGATCAATGATACAGATTTGGTCGATGGCGGCATTGTGGTATCCATTGCAACTAATGCTAAGCATGGCAATGCAGTTGTGAATGCTGATAACACCATAACCTATACACCATCTCCCGATTACAATGGGAACGATACCATTGTATACAGTGTATGTGATGCGAACGGCGATTGCAGTACTGCAAAGCTTATCATTACAGTTGTTGCTGTAAATGATATACCTGTAAGTATTGTCGATAATGCCGTAGTGGCTGAAGATTCGAATGTGGTAATTGACGTTTTAAGCAACGATACAGGCCTAGGAGATGGTGGTATTGTCGTGTCCGTTTCTTCTAATCCGGCGCATGGAACAGTAACCGTAAATCCTGACAGAACCATTACCTATACACCTGCACCTGACTATTATGGACAGGATAGCTTCACTTACAAGGTTTGCGATAGCAATGGCGATTGCATAGAAGGTACAGTGAATGTTACGGTGAATAACGTAAATGATGTTCCTTCATTGAACAACGATGCTTATTCTGGCAACGAGGGTAGTGTAGCCACAGTATACGTTTTGGCGAATGACGCAGGTTTAGGTGATGGCGGAATTACAGTTTCTATTCTTGCGGATGGCAAGCATGGCACGGCAGTGGTAAATCCTGATAAAACTATTACCTACACTCCGGCTGGCGGGTTCTTTGGAAAAGATACCATTACTTATCAGGTGTGCGATGCAAACAATGAATGCGCAACGGCATGGATTGTGTTTACGCTGGCTTCTACAAACCACACGCCAGTGGCAACACCTGGAGCTTCTTCTGTAACAACGCCTGTTAATACACCGGTTGAGGTGTGCTTTACAGTTTCCGATGCCGATGCCGACCATCTCACTGCAACACCTGTTGTAGCGCATGGTTTTGTTGTTCCATCAACCACAGCCACTTGTTTCATTTATACTCCGGCCAATGGCTTTACAGGTAAGGATACTGTTTATGTTACATGGTGCGATCCAGAGGGATCATGCGTCAATGCTTATACACCGGTTAATGTTTTAGCTCCGGGAGAAAAGCCTGTTGCTAAAGTCGATACCATATTCCTGCAAACTACCATTGGCAAAGAAGCTGCGGGATGCATTGAAATGGTTACCAGTACGGCCAACCTTACCCTTTCTACACTTGAAACGCCTGAACATGGCTCGCTAACAATTAACAATCTGTGCGTGAATTACAAGCCAGACGAAGGTTTCTACGGAACAGTTCACATCCCTGTGCTGATATGCAACAACTCGGGATTATGCGATACTGTAATCGTAACCGTAAAAATAATTCCTGTGAAGATACCTCAGGGCTTCTCGCCCAATGGCGATGGTCTTAATGAGTACTTTATGATTGAAGGCCTCGATTTATACGATAAAGTATCAATCACGGTATTCAACCGCTGGGGGAATGAGGTTTACAGATCGGATATGTACAAAAACGATTGGGATGGAAGCTCTAAGAATTCCTTTACTCTTGGAAACAGCAAACTTCCTGCGGGTACATACTTCTATGTAGTCGACTTTCATGATGGATCTAAGCCTGTAACAGGATATGTTTATCTGAGCAGGTAGATTGCGAGTTGTAGGTATTCAAACATCACAGTAAAAAAATGAATATGATCAATATAAACAGAGTAAAATACCTGATCGCAGGGGCGGCACTGCTCCTTACAGGTACCATTTCCGCACAGCAGGATCCTATGTACACGCAGTACATGTTCAACCTGCTTGCGGTAAATCCGGCGTATGCAGGAAGCCACGGCGCTTTAAATGTTACAGGTTTGTACCGAAACCAGTGGGTCGGGGTAGAAGGAGCGCCTTCAACACAAACCCTTTTTGCCCATTCTCCTTTTATTAAGAAGAATATAGGGCTGGGGCTCACCGTAGTGAATGATAAAATCGGGCCTGTACGCCAAACGATGCTGTTTGCCGACTATTCCTACACCATTCGGGTTTCGGCAAATACAAAACTGGCCATGGGATTGAAAGCCGGCATTAACATGCTTAAAACGTCTTTCAGCGATGTGGAGCTGACTCAGACGAATGACCAATCGTTTGTAGATGAGCCTCTATCGCCGCAACCTAATTTTGGGTTTGGGCTGTATCTCTACTCTGAAAAGTATTACGTGGGTGTATCTGTTCCAAAGCTTTTGAAAAATAAGCTGGAGCAGACTATCGACTATTCCAAAATCACATTGCAGCAGCATTTTTTTATCATGGGCGGGTATGTTTTTACCATAAACGATAAACTCAAATTCAAACCTACTTCGCTGATAAAAATGACGGGAGGTGCGCCCATGTCGCTCGATTTAACAGCCAGTATCCTGTATCGCGAAAAATTATGGTTGGGAATTGGCCATCGCTTCGGCGATTCGTTTGGCGCTCTCATTCAATTTCAGGTATCGCCGCAGCTACGGTTGGGTTATAGTTTCGATCAGACACTTTCCCAAATGGCGCGGTACAACTCCGGAAGCCACGAAATCATGTTTACATACGATTTTATATTTAAGAAAGATAAGATTATCTCACCACGCTATTTTTAACAGGTATGAAGAGAATCAATGTGTTTATTCTTGCATCGTTGCTATCGGTGGCAACATGGGCCCAAAGCCAGGAAGCCACAGGAAGCGGTCCACTTGCTTTGTTAAATAAATTAAAACTTGAAAAGGCTAATAGTTTGTACGATCATTTGGCGTATTCGCACGCTGTGATGCTGTACCAGGAATTGGCGGCCTCGTCATACCAGAATCGGCAGGTATTTCCGAAGTTGGCCGATTGTTACTATTACCTAAGCAATAGCGAAAATGCCGAAGATTGGTACGCACTTACCGTTGCTATGGACAGTATCGCCCCGGTTTATTATTACCGGTATGCGCAGGTGCTTCGGAGCAACGGAAAATACCAGGAAGCAGATATGTGGATGAATCGCTACAGCAAACTGAATAGTAATGATTCGCGAGCAAAGGCTGCAGAAGATGGTGCATCAGCGCTGGAAAGGCTAATGTCTGCCAAAAGCCCTTATAAAGTGAGTGAACGGAAGGATTTGAATTCAGAATATGCCGATTTTGGCGCTGTTCAGTATGGGAATAAGATAGTTTTTACCACAGCCCGTAGCGAAAATCTGGTAGTAGGAAATTATTACGCCTGGAATGACAAACCTTTTCTCGATTTGTTTGTGTTCGACTCTTCGGCAATTCTAACTAAACGGATATCGCCTTTCAGTAAATCAATAAATACGCGGTATCACGAAGGACCTGTTTGCTTTACGGCCGATAATAAAACGGTTTATTTTACGCGCAACAATTATTATCAGGGTAAGCGCAATTACAACCAAAAAGGCACAACGGGCCTCATGATTTTTAAAGCCGATTTGGTGAATGGTATATGGGAAAACATTATGCCATTGCCGTTTAATAACAAGGAATATTCCGTAGGGCATCCTGCACTTTCGCCCGATAGCAGGCGGCTTTATTTTACATCGGACATGCCAGGATCTGTAGGCGGATCGGATATTTACTATGTAGATATTCTGGGCGATAATAATTACAGCACTCCTGTAAACCTTGGCCCCGCTATAAATACCGAGGGAAATGAGATGTTTCCTTTTGTAAACGCCAATGGACTGTATTATTCGTCTGATGGGCTGCCCGGTTTGGGCGGTTTGGATGTTTTTTTTGCAAAACGCCTGGACAACGATAAGTATAGCAAACCGGTAAACCTTGGAGCACCGGTAAATAGTCCGAAAGACGATTTTTGTTTTATAATGAATGCCGACAATCTGAGTGGTTTCCTTGCTTCGAACCGGCCCGGAGGCGCGGGCGATGACGATATTTATTCGTTTACGCTCAACCAGCTTATGCTGAAAGGCCTTGTGCGCGATACTTCGGGGCTGTCTAAACCCTTGGGATTGGCCGATGTGTTTTTAATGGATGCTTCGGGCGAAGTGGCCGGGCAGGCTGCAACAACCGAAAATGGTGAATTTACTTTCGACGTTGCATTTAATAATGACTACACTTTGATGGCCCAGAAAGAAGGCTATACTTCCAATTCAAAAAGCTTCACAACAAAGGGAGTGTCAGGTACTGAAATGTCGCAGAGTATCAACCTGGGTATTGATAAGCCATTTATGCTTACAGGTACAATTGTCGATAAGAAAACAGGGCAAAAGATCAGCGAAGTTGAGCTAACCATTATCGATACCGTAAAACAGGTTTTGATTCTTGACATACGAACGGGTGCCGACGGGGCATTCAGCAAAAAGCTCGAAGGTGTGCAAATGAAAAGCCATATGGCATATCGGGTTTCGCTGCGAAAAGCTGGATACCTGGCTAAGACACTGGTATTCGATCATTATATCTCGAACTACGAAACCAATATGAACGAGTTCATGGAAGTGTCCATGGATAAAATAGGCGTGGGCGTGGATATAGGTAAGCTCCTGAACATTAATCCTATTTATTTCGACCTTGGGAAATGGGATATCAGGCCCGATGCGGCTCTCGAGCTCGATAAAATCGTGCAGGCCATGAAAGACAATCCTACGGTTGTTATTGAGCTGGGTTCGCACACCGATTCGCGCGGTAGCGAAAAGGCCAATATGGAACTGTCCGACAAGCGTGCAAAAGCTTCTGCCGAATATATTATATCTCAAGGTATTAGTTCCGACCGCATTTACGGAAAGGGATATGGCGAAACCCGCCTCCTTAACCGCTGCAAAGACGGAGTAAAGTGTAAAGAAGAGGAGCATGCTCAAAACCGCAGAACCGAGTTCAAGGTGGTGAAGTTCTGAGAATAATTATTTCAAAAGAAATGTGAGCTCTGAATGAGCCAAAGGTTCATCGCTGTAAAATTGTTCAGCTTTTCATCATTTCAAACTTTTGGTCTTCCAAATTGTTTAAGAAAATACCAGCTTTATATGTAGCTTTCCACTAACATCATCAACAGGTGTAGGGAAAGCTATGTTTTATATTGTAAAACATATAGCCTGTCCTTTTTTAACAGCGAAGAATTAGTAAATTGTTTTCGTTTTGAATAAAATTAGAATTTTCTGTCATGAGTTACGTGAATAAATCAAGAGATGAGCTTATTGCAGAGTTACAGGAATTGCAGGGCAAGTATAACTACCTGAGAGACTCTTTTGAGGCATATAAGGCCAATTGTGAAATTGATGATGCTGGTGGTGTTATAAACCCCGAACAACGGCAAAAGCACTTTGAGAGTTCTCTTCGGCAAACAGAGGCACTGTTCGATAAAGTATTTCATTGCAGCCCTGCACCTATGGCTATTACGCAAAAGCCAAGTGGAGAGTATTTTGCTGTTAACGATAGTTTTCTTCGCTTGTTCGAACTTTCCCGCGAAGAAGTGATTGGTAGAAAAAGTTACGAATTGGGCTTAATTGATGTCAATGCCAGAGAAAGGGTTCTGCAGTCGCTTGAGGAAAAGAAAGGCATTCTCAATGTTGAAATAATGGCGCAAACGAAAATGGGCCGGTCGCTTTGGCTATTAGCGTCTTTGGAAAATGCCGAAATCATGAATCGGCAGTTTACGCTTGCTACCATGCTCGACATTACCGAGCGCCGGCAAGCTGAGCTTCTTTTAGAAGAGAAGGCTAAGGAAATTGAAGTACAGAACGAAGAATATCTTCAGTTGAATGAAGAGCTGAATCAAATAAATCAGGAATTACATCTTACCAAGGATAAAATAGAGGAAAGCCTTCAAACCTACAGCATGCTGTTTGAGAGCATTCCCGATGCTGTTTTGATTTCCGAAGTAACCAGCGATGGTAAATCATCCCGCTTTATTGTGGTTAACGATATTGCCTGCCAGCGGCTGGGCTATTCCCGCGAGGAATTATTAACCATGACGCCTTTCGATATTAATTCTGAAAAATCGAGGTCTGTCATCTATCGGTTAATGAGTGAAATGTACGAAAAGAAACACGCGATTATTGAAGTTGAGCATGTTACAAAACAAGGGAAAATTATACCTGTTGAGGTAAGCATAAATCTGTCGGTTTTTCGGAATAGAACCATTCTGCACGCGATTGCACGTGATATTACTGAACGTAAACAGTCCGAAAGGCTGCTTGTCGAAAGCGAGAACAAATTCAGAAAGATATACGAGGAAGGCCCTTATGGAATGGTTTTAGTAAACGAGGAGTTCAGGTTTATGATGGCAAATAATATGTTTTGCCAGATACTGGAGTACAGTGAAGAAGAACTTAAGCGCCTTACATTTAAGCAAATTACGTACAAAGAGGACGCGGAAACAGACATTTCCAGCGTACAAAAACTCGTATCCGGCGAATTGAAAGTATACCGGACCGAAAAGCGATATGTAACCAAAAGCGGCAGGATAATATGGGGGATGCTTACTGCAACGGCTCAATTTAGCGACGATGGACAGTTTCAGTATAATTTGGGCATTATTACCGATATTACCGACCGCAAACAATCCGAATTCCTCCTTCAGGAAAAAGCCAACGAAATTGAGGCACAGAACGAAGAATACCTTCAAATTAACGAAGAACTCAATCAGATTAACGAGGAATTAGTCCTTGCAAAGGAAAGAATCGAAGAAAGTGAGGAAACTTACCGTGTGTTGTTCGAAAGCATTAACGATGCCGTGTTCGTTTCGGAAATCGTAGATGGGAAAATTGGCCCATTAATGAAAGTAAATGATATAGCGTGCCAGCGCCTGGAGTATGAGCGGCAGGAACTGTTAAACACGTCGCCACTGAAATATAGCTCAGAGAAGATGAAAAATGAGCTGCCACCTATTATTCAGCGTTTGTTCGAAACCAACCACGCCATTTTCGAAAGCGAGCATGTTACCAAAAGCGGGAAAATTATTCCGGTAGAAATAAGTACACGCATTGCACGGCTGAAAAACAAGCGGGTATTGCATTCCATCGTTAGGGATATAACGGAACGCACCCGGAACCTTCAAGCCATTAAGCAGAGCGAAGATAAATTTCGCAAGGCCTTCCTTACTAATCCCGATGCCATTACCATCAATCGGTTGAGCGACGGAATGTACATCTCCGTGAACAAAGGATTTACCAAAATATTCGGATATACCGAAGAGGAAGCAGTTGGGAAAACATCGCAAGAAATAAATATTTGGCATAATTACGAGGATAGAAAGACGTTTGTGCAGGAATTGAGAACCAATGGAATGATCGAGAATTTTGAGACCAGGTTCAATAATAGGGATGGCCAGGTTATCGATGGCCTGGTTTTTACTTCTGTTATTGATCTCGAAGGGGAACCTCACATTCTCACTGTTACACGGGACGTTACAGAACAAAAACGGTCCGAGCTTCTTATCCGCGAAAAAACGGAAATGATCGAAACCCAGAACCAGGAATATCTTCAGCTCAACGAAGAATTAATCCAGGCCAACAAAAATCTTCTGGAAGCGAAAGAGCGGGCCGAACAGAGCGATCGACTGAAAACTGCCTTTCTTCAGAACATGAGCCACGAAATACGTACACCCATGAATGCTATTATGGGTTTTTCGGAGCTTCTGGTCGATCAATATAACAACAAAGCTAAGCTTGAGCAGTATTCTCAAATTATCAACCAGCGAAGTGCCGATCTTCTCAACATTATCAACGAAATACTCGATGTTGCTAAAATAGAATCAGGCCAACTTCCCGTAAATCCTGAAGAATGCAATATTTCTGCTTTGTTTTCCGAGATCGAACTTTTCTTCGAAGAATATAAGAAACGCCAAAACAAGCAACATCTTGCTTTTAAGATACAAGTGGACCGCGAAGCAGCCAATATTTCGGTTCGTTTGGATAAAGTGAAGCTGAAACAAGTGATGATAAACCTTATTGGCAATGCCTTTAAGTTTACCGACGAGGGCGAAATAACGGTAGGTTGCAGGTTGAGCGAAGATCATCATCTTTTATTCTACGTATCGGACACAGGTATTGGGATTCCTGCCGATAAACAGGAATTTATTTTTGAACGTTTTGCGCAGTTGGAGGCTGTTCCAGGTCGCTTATATGGCGGAACTGGTCTGGGTTTGTCTATTGTAAAAGGCCTCATCGGCTTGCTTGGAGGAAAAATATGGATCGAATCCGTTCCAGACAAAGGGTCTACCTTTTACTTTACTTTTCCTTACGAAGTGGATCGCGTGCCATCACTGCCATCCATAGCTGGTAAGGAGAGAGACCGGTTCAATTTCAGAGGAAAGACCATTTTACTTGTCGAAGACGATGAATACAATGCCGATTACCTGAAGGAGGCGCTTGACGGCACACATATCAATATTATACACTCAGTTTATGGCAACGAAGCCGTTCAAATTGCAAAAACACAGCATCCGGATCTGGTACTCATGGACATTCGCCTTCCGGATATGGACGGATACGCGGCCTCACGTATCATACAACGAAGTCATCCTGACATAAAGATTATTGCACAAACCGCCTATGCAGCCGTTGAAGACCGCGACCGCGCCATCAGCGCCGGATGCATCGACTACATCAGCAAACCCATTAAAAAAGAAGCGTTGCTGGAGATGATCGATAGGTATTTGTAAGATGGTAACCAATACGCCTTTAATATTTATATTGGCTTAAACATTATTGTTACAAGTCAGTTGTATGTAAAACGCCATTGTATGACTGAGCTTGTACCCAATAACTGGATTCATCTACAGGAACTATTGTTTGCCGATATTTTCTCCGGTGGGCTGAACAGACATAGGTCGTCGTTGGTGTACCGTGGATTATCAGATATAGCATACCCGTTAAACACGGGCTTAATTCGTTTAGGCGGCAATTTCAAAAGCCTTGAGAGAAATTTATTGCGTAACTTTCGCAAGTACGCTGGTAAAAAGGAATACGACGATTATACCATCTGGAACTGGCTCAGTTTGGCACAACATCATGGTTTACCTACTCGGTTACTCGACTGGACATTCTCACCGTATATCGCACTTCATTTTGCTACTTCCAATGTAGATAAGTACGACCGAGATGGCGTCATCTGGTGTGTCGATTTCGAGAAAGCCAGTGAACTATTGCCCGATGCCTTTAAGCAAATGCTCGCACAGGAGAATGCAGTGGGGTTTTCGGTTGAAATGATGAATCAGTTGTGTGCTTCGCTGGATGATTTCGATAACCTGGGCAGACAATGTGGCGATTTCATTCTTTTTATCGACCCTCCATCGATGGATGAACGCATTATTAACCAGTACGCCCTGTTTTCCATTCTTCCGAACCCCGAAACGATAGTTAATGATTTTCTTGACAAGCATCCTGAACTCTGTAAAAAAGTAATTATTCCCGCTTCGCTCAAGTGGGAAATACGCGATAAGTTAGATCAGGCTAATATTACCGAAAGGGTTTTGTTCCCTGGGCTCGATGGTTTGAGCATGTGGATGAAACGATGGTACTCTCCAAGATAAAGAATGATTGTTTATTTTGATACTTTTGTTTAATCATTCGAAAGATCCGTAAATAATGAATAAAATGGAAAACATCCACCTCGACGAAACCTTTGATAAGATTGATTATCGCCAGAAAAGCCTTCCCAAAGGCGAATACGAAAGCTGTACATTTACGAATTGCGATTTCTCCAATTCTAATCTTACCGACGTGCAATTTCTCGAGTGCGAGTTTATTAATTGTGATTTGAGCCTTGCTAAACTTACCCGAACAGCCTTACGCGATGTGCGTTTTAAGGAATGTAAAATGCTCGGTCTGCAATTCGGAACCTGCAATGAATTCGGGCTTTCGTTTGGCTTTGTGGGTTGCAAACTCCAGAATGCCTCATTTTATAAAACCAAGATTAAAAAAACGGTATTTGAAAGCTGTGATCTCGAAGAAGCCGATTTTTCTTCTGCTGATCTTTCGGGAGCAGTATTTGATGACTGCAATCTCCGGAGTGCCATGTTCGAGGAAACGAATCTCGAAAAGGCCGATTTACGGAATGCACATAACTATATCATCAATCCGGAGAAAAACAGGATAAAGAAAGCCACGTTTTCGTTGCATGGATTACCCGGACTGCTTATGAAGTATGATATTGTAGTGAGAGTTGATTAATTTAGACAATTATCAATAAACAACCAGCGATTGGTTGTCGCTTCCCGATTTGCCTGTAATTTTTAGCAGATAAACTCCGGCAGGCAATTCCCTGTTGAGTTCGTATTGATCAGTTTTAATCTGATCAGAAAAGATAAGCTGTCCGGACATGCTATACAGTGAAAAACTTGCATTTTCCATACTCTCTTTCAATTTTATTGTTGCATTCCCCTGCATAGGATTGGGATAAACGGTAAATAGACGGTTTGTGCTATTCAGATCATTAATAGCTGTACCACCACCGCGTACTGCCTTTATCTGCACAATACGATCATCGCCGGATTTGGGATTTCCACGACCATCAAGGTTGCTGGTAGAGATAAATACCCTACCATTGGGAGCAATGCAAATATCGCGCATGCGGCCAAACCAACCATTAAACCATTCTTTGGCATCTGTTACGCTTTGTCCATCGGAGCTAAGCTTCATGCTCACGAGCTGCCCTGCCTTGAGCGAAGTCATCAGAATACTGTTCTTCCATAGAGGTATTGAATCGCTGTTATAGTAATCTATTCCGGCAACAGCCAGGGTAGGTGTCCATGCTTTCAATGGTTCGGCAACATTATTGCTTTGGCAAAATGTGTTTTCAGTGGGAGAGTCGCATGCACCTTCAACGTTTGGCCAGCCATAGTTCCTGTTTTTAACAATGAGGTTTAGCTCATCATCATTACTGGGGCCATGTTCGGAGCTGTAAATCTTCCCAGATGGACCTATCACTAAACCCTGCGGATTACGGTGTCCCCATGTCCAGATATAGCTGCCCGGAATGGGATTGTCATCGGGGATAGTTCCATCGAGATTCATGCGCAGGATTTTACCGCTTAGCGATGCTTTATCCTGGGCTGTAGATGTTACATACGCATCCCCGGTAGTCATAAATAGCTTGTCCCCATCGATTAAAAGCCGTGATCCGTCGTGATTGCGGCCTCCCCCGATATTATCCAGCAAGATTGAGGGATTTTCAAGGGTTCTGCCATTATAGGTATATCGGACAAGGCGTTCTTTAATTGAGCCATTTTGTAAATAATTGTAAACCAAGTATACATAGGAATTTTGAGTAAAATCGGGATGTAAAGTCATGCCCAGCAGCCCCGATTCTCCTTCTTCGTATACTTCAGCTATTGTAATTAAGCGCTCTACCTGCCGGGTCTGAGGATTTAGCCTGCTTACAGTGCCTTTGCGCTCGGTAATCCAAATATGATCGTCGGGCCCCCATAAAATTTCCCATGGTGTATCAAGGCCTGTGGCAATTGAGGTGGTGTCAACCTGCGTTTTACCAACCATTATCTGACTAAATGCACGGAAGTTTAGGCAAGTAAATAGAATGAGGAGTGTGTAGATATGTTTCATATTGGGCTACTTGAGGGTTGGGGTATTAAGGTATGTGTAAAAAAGGAAGGAGGCTGGGTATAGAATGTTAACCTCTTACACTTGCAAGCGGAGCGCGTTTTTCCAGGTCCTTTAATTGCGAATAGTTTTCAATTCCGATGGTAAAACAGTCCACGTAGTCCTGGGCAAGCACAAATTCAAGACATTTGTCTACATGGTCGGAAAGCTGTCCATTTCCAAGAATTTTCATACCGATAATGGCTTTTCCCGACGATTTCATTTTTTTAAGCACATCAATAACCACGGGAACTCTGGCATCCATAACTAACCCCTCGTAATTGATGCGTGCGAGGTCCACCTGCACCCAATCGGTATCTGCAGCAGTTTGCAATGCATCCAGAGTATGGCACGATACACCATGGGTTTTAATAATGCCGTCTTCGCGGGCGCGCGAAAGAACATTCATTGCACCAGCCTTAATCTCAGGCCAGTTCTTCTTTTGCATATTGTGCAGGAGCATAATATCGAGGTAATCGGTGCCTATTTCCTGCCGAAAACGATCGAGATCGGCTTTCATTTCTTCTTCAGTAGAAGCATGTGTTTTGGTAAGGATGACCACCTTTTCGCGAGGTACTTTTTTCAAT
>DATALJ010000311.1:0-5088 GCA_036261135.1 Bacteroidales bacterium | reverse complement strand
TTCGAAGCGCAAAAATACTTTTTTTTTTGATGCAGCGGTAAGTTAATGATACAATTCGCCAATATAGCAATTCGCCAATGTTCTAATTGAAAATACCAGAACCTAAGCTAAAACAACAAAGGCGTTCACTTCATCGGTTTAATTTCCGATGGTGGGGTTCATTCCATGGATACACACCTCTATAAACTTTGCGATGTAACCAAAGAATTTGGCCTCGAAAAAGTATATATCCATGCCATTACCGATGGACGCGATACAGACCCCAAGAGCGGCTTAGGTTATGTAACCAACCTGGTTAACCACCTAAAAAAATCGAATGGCAAAATAGTCACGCTTATTGGCCGCTACTATGCCATGGACCGTGACAAACGCTGGGAACGCGTAAAAGAAGCTTACGATTTGTATGTAAATGCAAACGGAAAGCAGGCAACCGATGTACTTACAGCCATTAAAGACTCATACAACGAAAATGTTACCGACGAGTTCATCAAACCGGTTGTTCTTACCGAAAACGGTAAACCGATAGCTTCAATCGCCGAAAACGATGTGGTTATTTGCTTCAACTACCGTACCGACCGTTTACGCGAGATTACAGTAGCGCTTAGCCAAAAAGACATGCCAGAATTTGGCATGAAAACAATGCCACTTGAGTATTACACTATGACCCGCTACGACGATTCTTTCAAGGGCGTTAACATTATATACGATAAGGACAATGTAACCAACACCCTGGGCGAAATAGTAGCCAACAATGGTTTCAAACAGATTCGTATTGCTGAAACAGAAAAGTATGCACACGTTACATTCTTCTTCTCCGGCGGTCGCGAAAACGAATTCCCCGGCGAAAAGCGCATCCTTATTTCGTCTCCTAAGGTTGCAACATACGATTTAAAACCGGAAATGAGCGCTATCGAAGTAAAAGATGCATTAATTCCCGAATTGAAGAAACAGGAAGCGGATTTTATCTGTCTTAACTTCGCAAACTGCGACATGGTAGGTCATACCGGTATTTACCCAGCCATTACCAAAGCTGTAGAAACTGTAGATACATGCGTTGGCGAAGTAGTAAGCACTGCCCGTGCGAACGGATACGATATAATGATCATTGCAGACCATGGTAACGCTGATTATGCGATTAACGACGATGGCTCTATGAACACTGCTCACTCACTGAATCCTGTTCCTTGTATCCTGGTTACTGATAGCTACAAGGAAATTAAAGACGGTATTCTTGCAGATGTTGCACCCACAATACTTACCGTAATGGGGCTACCTGTTCCAGCCGAAATGGGTGGAAAAGTATTAGTTTAACATTCCGTTACAAAATATCAAAGGCGTTGCAAACTGAGTTTGCAACGCCTTTTTTGTTTAATAAACAAACTTTTCGCAAGATGTTTTGTTTAACATTGCAGAATTACATTTTTACAATAGTTAAACAAATAAATAGAATCATGTATAAAGTTGTTTTATTACGTCACGGCGAAAGCACCTGGAATAAAGAAAACCGCTTTACCGGATGGACAGACGTTGACCTGAGTGAAAAAGGCATAGAAGAAGGGAAAAAAGCAGGAAAGGTACTCAAAGAAAACGGGTTTGTATTTAACCTTGCATTTACATCGGTTCTGAAGAGAGCCATTAAAACCTTGCATTTTGCACTGGACGAGATGGACCTTTTATGGATACCCGTAATAAAGCACTGGCGTCTGAACGAAAGGCATTATGGTGCCTTACAAGGACTCGACAAATCCGAAACTGCCGCAAAACATGGCGAAGAACAGGTTAAAATATGGCGGCGTGCTTACGACATTGCACCTCCTGCACTAGAAAAATCGGATCCACGATTCCCGGGTAATTCTCCGGTATATAGCGATCTCGACCCACAGGATCTTCCAGCTACCGAATGTTTAAAAGATACCGTTGCCCGTTTTGTCCCCTACTGGGAAGGCACCATAGCTCCGGAAATCAAAAAAGGCAAAAAAGTGATCATTGCTGCACATGGGAATAGCTTAAGGGCATTGGTAAAATATCTCGACAATGTTTCGGACAAGGATATTCTTGAACTGAATATTCCTACTGGCATGCCGCTTGTTTACGAGCTCGATGCCAATCTGAAACCCATAAAGCATTACTATCTTGGCGATCCCGATGAAGTTGCAAAAGCAATGGCTGCTGTAGCCAACCAGGGGAAAGCAAAATAAACAACAGAATTAAGATACAAGAACCAAGGGATAAGGCTTAAAAGAGGTTTAGCTTCCTGGTTCTTGCTTCTTAATTCTAAATGTATATCTTTGATATTACTATACTAAAAATATGTTCCACAACATAGCAAGTAATATCGTTCAACTGTTAATTAGCGGGATTTATATAATAACGGTGTTCTTCACAGTTATTCTGGTTATTCAGCAAAAAGGCGACCCGCTAAAAACAATATCCTGGTTGATTGTAATCTTACTCCTTCCCTATTTTGGGATTATTCTATACTTCTTCTTTGGCAAAAACTACAGAAAAGAAAAAATTTTCTCGCGAAAAGGCTTATCCGATCAGGAACACATTAAAGAGTTAAGTTCTGCCCAATTCAACAGTTTACCGGAAATAGACCTCATAAAAAACCAGAAACTTCATAATAAAATCCATATTATGCGGTTATTGCTCAATAGCAGCAAGTCGCTGGTTACGCAAAAGAACAAGGTAAAAGTACTAGAAAACGGACGTGCCACTTTCGATTCCATCATCGAAGCCATTGAAAACGCGAAGCATCATATCCATTTGGAATATTACATTATAGAAGACGACCATATAGGCAATCTTATCCGAAAGCTACTTATAAAAAAAGCAGGCGAAGGCGTTCAGGTAAGGTTTATATTCGACGATGTTGGATGCTGGAGCCTTCCGAAACGTTTTGTCGATTCTATGGCTGATGCCGGTATTGACATTTACCCGTTTTTACCGGTCCGTTTCCCCACGTTTACCAACAAAATAAATTACCGTAACCACCGCAAAATAGTAGTAATTGATGGCTCCATAGGTTTTCTGGGAGGATTGAATATTGCCGACCGCTATTTGCAAGGGGTGGAAGGAATGGGCATATGGCGCGACACCCATTTACGATTGGAAGGCGAAGTAGTTCAGTCGCTACAGGCCATATTCCTAGCCGATTGGTACTTCGT
This sequence comes from Bacteroidales bacterium, assembly GCA_036261135.1. GTDB lineage: Bacteria > Bacteroidota > Bacteroidia > Bacteroidales > JAAUTT01 > JAAUTT01. The sequence continues at coordinate 1,921 of DATALJ010000311.1, read as the reverse complement.
AAGCGACACTGTAATCCGAGGCGAGGAATATTTCCCGGATACAACGATAGAAGAAAATCATTTGGTTCAGGTAACCGCCAGTGGGCCGGATTCGGATTGGGCAAGCATTATGCAGGCCTATTTTGCTGCCATTTCCAGTGCAAAATCTTCAATATACATCTGTACACCATATTTTATGCCCAATGAGAGCATTCTTACAGCGTTAAAAACAGCATCATTGAGCGGAGTCGATGTAAGAATCCTTCTTCCCGATAAATCCGATTCAAGGATTGTATTCTGGAGTTCCAGATCCTATGTATCCGAGTTATTGGAAGCTGGCATAAAAATTTACTTCTATCTTAAGGGCTTCCCGCATTCCAAGTTATTATTAGTTGATGGCGTGCTGTGTTCAGTAGGCACCGCGAATTTGGACATACGCAGTTTCGACCAAAATTTTGAGGTATCGGCAATAATTTATGACGAAGACATTACAATCGATCTTCAATTAAGTTATTTAAGTGACCTCTTAAACAGTAGAGAAATAACACTGGGACAATGGGAAAAACGCTCTAAAACAGACCAACTAAAGGAAGCAATAGCAAGGATTTTTTCGCCACTACTATAAACATTATAAAAACAGTATAAATAGTAATCGGATTTTTTTCTACTTTTGGTTGTTAATTTTTAGGCAAAACCGAAACATACTGCTTAGAATTTAAATCATTGAATCACTTTTAGGTTTTAAAAGTGCAGTTTTTATCTAAATAATAATAAAATAACTTTACGTTAGATTTGTTGGGTTAAAATTAAAACCATATTGTTATGTTATTAAATCCGTTATTAATGATCCTGTTTAGCCTGTTATTGGCATTTATTGTTGTGTTCATTTCTGTTCCTGCCATTGTTAATGTGGCACACCTCAAAAAATTGTATGATGTACCGGGACGAAGGAAAAGTCATACTTCTGCAACTCCTAATCTTGGAGGCATAGCTTTATTCGCAGGTTTTACTATTGCTGCAGGCATATTTATCGATATAACCCAATCCAAAGAATTTATACAACTGTTAATAGCACTGATTATTCTCTTTTTTGTAGGAATAAAAGACGATATCCTGGTAATTGCCCCTGCTAAAAAGTTATATGGAGAAATTTTAGCAACCATCGTACTTGTAATTATGGGCGATGTTCGCTTTACAAGCTTGCACGGTTTCTTAGGAATATATCACATAGATTATATGTGGAGTATTGCTCTTACTTGCTTTGTTGTTATTGTAATTATCAACTCTTTTAATCTTATAGATGGTATAGATGGGTTAGCCTCAGGAATTGGAATGGTTGTGGCGCTAACCTTCGGAATTTGGTTTTACTTGGTAGAACAATACAATTATGCCATACTTTGTGCCGGATTACTTGGTTCATTAGCCAGCTTTTTCGGATACAACGTATTCGGGAAAAGCAACAAAATCTTTATGGGGGATACCGGTTCGCTGATCATCGGACTGCTTATGAGTCTCATCGTTATTAAGTTCAATGAAGTGAATATAATCTACACAGGTTCATTTGCCGTTAATTCTGCTCCGGCAGTTTCATTTGGAGTACTCATGCTGCCATTGTTCGACACAATGCGTGTGTTCATTATAAGGATTTCGAACGGTCAGTCACCCTTCCATTCCGATAAAAACCACCTGCATCATAAAATGCTGCAATTGGGGTTATCGCATCTTAGCTCTACCAGTGTTTTGCTCGGATTAAACCTCTTGTTTATTATAATTGCATTTACGTTCCAACGGTTAGGCGTTATATCATTAATGTTATTAAATATCTTTATCGGCCTACTTTTCAATGTAATAACCGAATTACTGATATACAGAGTGAAGCACAAAGATATTGGTCAACTCACTGCACGCCGCCATCATGTAAGAGCCTGAAAAACTTTTTCAG
>DATALJ010000310.1:0-1816 GCA_036261135.1 Bacteroidales bacterium | reverse complement strand
GAAAACAATTCGCTCGGATTTCCGCTTTCAGTAAAGTATCTGGAGCTGAAAGGTCCTTCGGTTAAAAACATGAAGGCCTGTTGCGAAAGGATTATTCCCAAATCGTAATAAACATGGAGAACATAACAAAAAACTATACGCTTTCATTAAGAGCCATCATAACTGTAATTATAACATCTCTTGTGTATGTTGTATTAATGGCTATTTTGGTCGGATTAAAGCCTGAACACCTCTTCATTGTTGGCATTTTTAATATTTGCTTTTTCTTGGGCAGCCAAACACGGAGGTTTATACTGGCATTCTCCATTTTTATTGTTTATGGCGTTGTTTACGACCTTATGCGGATTTATCCCAATTATCTGGTAAACGCGGTTGATATTCAGGGATTGTTTACGCTAGAGAAAAGCCTTTTTGGCATTCATTCAGGTAATGCAATTCTAACTCCTAACCAATACCTGGAACTTCACCACAACTCGTTTCTCGATGTAGTTGCCGGACTTTTCTACATCAATTGGGTTCCCATTCCGCTGGCATTTGCATTTTATCTTTATTTCAAGAATAAACGACAATTCTTGTATTTTTCACTGGCCTTCTTTATGGCCAACATCATAGGGTTTTGTATTTATTATATTCATCCGGCTGCTCCGCCATGGTACGTTGCCGAGTATGGCTTTGAGTTGCACCAGAATACCCCGGGCAGTACTGCCGGCCTCGCGCGTTTCGATGCCCTCATTAATTTACCAGTGTTCAGCTCTATTTATTCGAAGAATTCCAACGTGTTTGCAGCTATGCCCTCGTTACACTGTGCTTATCCGGTAATTGTGTTCTATTATGGTTTAAGAAACAAGCTTGGAAAAATAAATTGGTTCTTTGGTTTATTTATGGCAGGTATATGGTTTTCTGCCGTATATTCGGGACATCACTATATAATGGATGTAATCATGGGAATACTATGCGGCCTTACAGCTATCTTAATCTTACATTATTGCTTGCTTAGGACAAAAGGATTCAGCAGGTTTCTGAATAAATATGAAGATACAATCAGCACAAAACAAAATATAAGCTAAAGCGTAAACGTATGAAAAAAGCAACCATTGACTTTCAAAAAATGAATATTCCTTTACCTTTGTTTCAATTAAGGTTGTATATTTGTAAAATTAATCAGTTGATTAATTCAATCGATTAAAACTATGGAAAAAGCCAGAAACGTAGAACAGGAAATAGTTGAAGCAGCTCGCCGGGTTTTTCACGCTAAGGGTTACAAAGAAGCCACTATGCGCGATATTGCTTCCGAAGCAAATATTAACATGGCTATGCTTCATTATTATTATCGAAGCAAAGACAACTTGTTCTTTTTGGTATTCGACGAGTCGTTTCGTGTACTGTACGAGAAGATTTCCAACTGTATTTCAGACCCAAATATCGATATATTCGAGAAGATAAGACTGATTACAAGTGAATACCTGTCCTTCTTCCAGAATCAGCCTTTCGTCCCGCCATTTATTATTGGAGAAATTATCAGGAATCCTGAAAAAATTGGGAAACGACTGCGCGAAAATATCAATCCATCTTCGACATTCCGGAATTTTGCTGAGCAACTTCAGAAGGAATGCGATAAAGGAACAATTAAGCAGATTTCAGCCTTGAATCTTTTACTGAACATACTGTCTCTATGTGTATTTCCGGCTATTTCCAAACCCGTTTTACAGGAAGTGCTTAATTTTGATTCGTATACAATGGATGCAGTACTCGAAGCCAGAAAAAATGAAGTGGCTGAGTTTATCATAAATGCCATAAGGGTTTAAAAATTTTTTGG
>DATALJ010000307.1:0-2615 GCA_036261135.1 Bacteroidales bacterium | reverse complement strand
CTCATTTTAAAGATTTCACGGCACTGTTCAGGCAAATTATCGATTGCCGTAGTTATTTTTTGTTCAAGTTCGCGAGCTATAAATATCGATAGTCCCGTTTCCTGACTGACAGCCATATATTCCTCGCTTTCATATAAGGCTTGAGAAATGGTTTGGTTATAACGATTTACAATCTGCTCATGTTTAATATAATTCAAGCACTTATTTTTTACCGTTGTAAAAAGATAAGCCTGAATAGATTCCTTAATATCAAGCTTGTCCCTTTTATCCCATAACTTAAAAAAAGTTTGCTGAACGATTTCTTCGGATGCGGATTTGCTTTTTATAAACCTGTTTGCATAAACACATAAGCCTATATAGTATTTTTTATATAGCCATTGAATAGCAGAATGGTCACTATTCTGTATTTTATGAACCAGTTCAACGTCTCTCATAAATTAGGGAGGATGAAAATAGAAGCCAAATATAAATAAAAACTATTAGTACGAATAAAATTTTGTTTTTGCACCTCCAGAGTCTTCATTTATTTATCAGTTAAAATAAAACAACTTACGTTTAAACTTTTCATTTATAAATTAAGCGACCTCGCTGGAACAATTGTAGTGGTTATGTCCTAATTTTGCAGCTCATTTCTATTTTCATGAATACAGCGCAAAAGATCTGGAACCGCAAGTTTATTCTGCTAACTTCCACTAATTTCCTGATGTGTGTAACGTATTATTCCCTTATATCTACGTTACCCATCTATCTTGTAAGTGAATTACAGGCTGGGAAGCGCGATGTAGGCTTAGTTCTTGGGGCATATACTATAGCTTCTATCTTTATCAGGCCATTTGGCGGCTTTGCGCTCGACAAATTCGGCAGACATACCATTTACATTGTTGCATTACTGCTGTATACGTTATTCTTTGGGGGATACCTGATTGCTGCTACAATAACATCGCTGATTATTGTACGTTTTATGCATGGTTTAACGTGGGGCGTAACAACAATAGCGGGTTCAACCATTGCTGTGGACATAATCCCTGTTAACAAAAGAGGTGAAGGCATCGGCTATTTCGGATTATCTACCACGCTTGGAATGTCCATTGGGCCTGTTATTGGATTGTTTATTTGTCATCAATATGGATATACAGCCATGTTTTTATCAGGCATCGCGGCCAGTTTCATAAGTCTTGCCTGCGCAAGCTTCATCAAGCTTCCGAAGCTTCAACCTGTAAATGTACATTTCTCATGGAGCAATCTTTTCGACAGGCGATCGCTCATTCCTTCAATAAACCTGCTCATTATCATGTCTACTTACGGTGGATTGCTTTCGTTCATTGCGTTATACGGACGCGAAATCGGCATTCAAAACACCTCCATGTTCTTTCTGGTATTTTCCATTGGCATAGCCTCATCGCGGCTTATTGCTGGCAAATCGTTCGACTGCGAAGGTCCGGCAAAAATATTAACCATATGCCTGAGCTTGCTAATCGTGGGGTTTACTTTATTGGTTCTATTCAAAAATGCTGCAGGTTTCTATGTTTCGGCTATTATAATGGGTTATGGAATTGGCGTGGTATTCCCTGTTTTCCAGGCAATGATAAATAATATGGCAGATTCATCGCGTCGCGGTGCAGCAAACTCAACACTTTTTACTTTCCTTGATATGGGAATGGGTGCAGGAATGGTAATTATGGGTTACGTAGCCCAGTATTTCAGCATAACTGCTACGTTTGTTTTTAGTGCAATAATAGTGCTCGCCGGATTGCTGTTCTTCAGAAAACTTACGATTCCGATCTATAAGAAATACGAGAACTGATAATTCTTTCAATCCAATAGCAAGTCGCAATTCTGCTCTACTCCATCGATAGAAGCCCCTATCTTTTTATAGAAGCCAATAGCAGGTTCATTCCAAGCGGACACTTGCCAACGCATTTTATGGCAATTCGAGCTTTTGGCGAAATCAATCACTGTATGGATCAGTTTTGAACCGATTCCTTGTGCACGAAATTCAGGTTTCACATACAGATCGTCCATGTAGAGCGACCTTCCAATCCATGTATAATAGGCGAAAAAATAGGCTCGTTTCAGCTACGAAGCAGTTAAAATAAGCCTTTTCGGCCATCATTCTATCAACAGAATTAACCATTTTTTCCGGAAGTTTTTCGAATGCAGCAAACTCCCTGAATAAATCCACTATTGACTCAAAATCACACTCGGCTGCCGGCTTGATTATTATTTCCATACTAAGGCATTATTGTGTTTTAAGTAAATTAGCTGCACTGCGCAAATGAATTGACTACGCAGTCAGCTAATTTTAAATCGTATAGAGAAACAAGATATTATTATTGTGGATTATAAATGATCTTCTTACCCTTCTGAATATAAATATATCCTCTTTGGGGCTGATCAATGCGGCGGCCATTGAGATCGTAGTAAATGTTATCTCCGGTTTCCTTATCATTCTTATGGTTTATATCCTCAATAGAAGTTGCATCGCTAAATCTTAAAGGTAAAGAAGAAGCGGTATTAGCGCTCTCTGACATCAAATATGCATTAAACGAGGGTATAACAGGCTCACTACCACTTACTGTTTTGTAAAATGCAGTTACCCCGCCAACTGTTTTCAG
>DATALJ010000306.1:0-4744 GCA_036261135.1 Bacteroidales bacterium | reverse complement strand
TGGCGGAAACGGTGATGGCGTTCGCATTGACGAAAAATATAAAGGCGGGGTTCGGATCTCGGGTATGGGTGCTTTTAAGGGTGATAAATTTATCGGATGGCTGAATGAAAAGGAAACGAGAGGGTTTGGATTCATTACCGGCAAGAAGATGACTGCCTATAAAGTATCGTTGAAGCCCGAAGTAACTGACCCGGCAGATATATTATATTTTCGTTTAAATAAATCAGGCGGTAAAATAAAGGTAAAAATTGTTAATGATGAACCAATTATATCTGTAGATGTGAGTGTAACTGCTGAATTGAGAAAGTATTACAGCGGCAAGGGTTCAGATTTTTTAAGTCCCGAAGAGATTAAAATTATAGAACAGTCATTGACCAGCAGCATTCGCTCTGATATCCAGGCTGCTTTATCAAGGGGACAAAGTGAACTTCAGTCTGACATTTTTGGTTTCGGTTTTGCTTTTTTCAGGGAATATCCGGTATTTTGGAAAAGTGAGTATGAAAAAATATGGCCGGATATTTACCCCGATTTACCCGTTCAGGTCACTGTTAAGACCAAAGTTATTAATACCGGAACGAATATAAGACAGTTTAAAGCCAGATAATCTTTTATAAATAGATGCATTTTGGTAGAAACTAACTTTATATTCTAAGCGTGTATTGGAGGAAAATTACATGGAAAATACGCATAACTTTATGATGCCTAAAATTAATTTAATGGGGGTAGGGTCCATAAAAGACCTGCCTACCGAATTAATGGACCAAAAATTTGGCAAAGCATTGATTGTTACAGATAAAAATATGGTCAATTTAGGTTATGTCGAACGGGTTGAAACCATTTTACAAAGCCTTTTTATCGGACATGATGTATTTGAAGGGGTAGTTCATCCGGAACCTACGGTTGGTTTTGTTGAAGCGGGATTGGACTATTTTGAAAAAGGCCTGCTTAAACGGGACTACGGATTGGTTATTTCCATCGGCGGTGGTACCAACCACGACTGCGCCAAAGCTATCGCAGCTGTGGCTACCAACGGCGGTTCTATAATAGATTATGAAGGCTATAACAAAGTAGCCAAACCTATTGTCCCGACAATCTGTATTAATACCACCGGCGGGTCAGGAGCAGAAGTAACCTGGACGGTAATTATAACCGATACTTCCAGGAATGTTAAAATGACAATTACTTCTCCCGAATTAATGCCTATAATTTCTGTTAATGATCCGATGTTTATGGTTTCCATGCCCCAGCCAGTAACAGCCAGCTCTGGTATTGATGTTATTGTTCACAGTATTGAATCGTATATAACTACGGAAGCTTCTCCAGTTACAGATTATTTAGCTCTGGGAGCACTAAAAATAGCTTATCAGTATCTTCCCCAGGCATATGAAAATGGCAGCGATTTGGAAGCCCGGGAGCAAATGATGTTTGCCAGTGTCATGGCCGGTATGACTCTCAATAATTCCGGCTTGGGTTATACCCATTCCCTGGCCCATCAATTGGGCGGATTTTATCACTATATGCACGGTAATTTTACGGGAGTGCTGCTTCCTTATGTTATAGATTTTAATGCAGTTTCCGTACCCGACGACAAGATACTAAAAATAGCCGAAGCTATGAATATTAAAGCAAGCAGTAAATCTAAAGCTGTTGACAAAATAATGGATGCCCTCCTAAAGCTTAATTCTGAAATCGGGATTCCCAAAGGATTAAACCAGCTGGGTTTTGATGAACATAATAAAGAACAAATTGCAATAAATGCCCTAAAAGATTTAACAACTTTTGTTAATCCAAGAATGGGGACTGTTGAAGATATGATGAATATTATAAACGCAGCAAGGTAAGCTCTTAAATTTTGTTTGCTATTAATTTGGGGGTACTAATATTGAATCAAAACTTGATTAGTATAGTATTGCTTTTCTCTTTTTACTCCATGTCAGGATGGATCATTGAATCAATATTTAAGAGCGTACTAGACAGGAAATTCGTGAATAGCGGGTTTCTTACCGGGCCCTTTTGTCCTATTTACGGTTTCGGTGCATTACTAGTTATCCAATCGGCTCCAATGTCGAAACATTTTTATCCACAAGCCAATACGCCAACCCAAATAATAATTAGTATATTAATAGCTATTATACTAACGAGTCTGCTGGAATACTTGGCCGGAATGATAATAGAAATACTGTTCGATAGCAAATGGTGGGATTACTGTAATGAAAAGTTCAACCTTCATGGCCGGGTTTGTTTAAAATACTCAGTTTATTGGGGCATACTGGCTTATGTGATGCTTTCATTAGTTAATCCATATATTCAATCCGGCGTTTATATGCTGCCCAGCTATATAAAATCACTCTTAGCATGTGCAATAATCTTTTATTTTTCAATTGATCTGGTACTTTCAATAAATGAAGCTGATGATTTAAGAGAACATATAGCCGCATACGGCAATCAATTTTCTTTTGAAAAACGCTTCAGAATGCACAAGCGGTTGATATCAGCCTTTCCCCAGCTTTACATTAACATTGCTAATAGGCCGGCAGCAGAATTCAAAGGTTCAATAAACAAAATGGAACAGCTATATAGTATTGATGAATTTAGAATGTGCATTGATGATCTGATTGCTAATGATTATGTCAGGAAGATGCAGCAATTTAGGCATCACTACAAGGTAAGCTGTTTAGACCATAGCCTGAATGTTTCCCTCGCCAGCTTTAAGATTTGCCGGGCCCTGGGTATGGACTATATCTCAGCAGCACGAGGAGGCCTGCTCCATGATTTGTTTTTATATGACTGGCGAACATGTAAACCAGACGAGGGAATGCACGGCTTCGTTCATCCCCGAATTTCATTAAATAATGCTTTAAAAGTATGTTCTTTGAATGAAATTGAAAAGGATATTATCTTAAAGCACATGTTCCCTTTGACCTGGCCCCTGCCTCATTACAAAGAATCAATAATAGTTTGTCTTATTGATAAATATTGTGCCTTAGTAGAAATTTACCTTTCTATATTACGTAGTAAATCCCTTCCCAACAAAACTATGGCAATTGTTAATGATGTGAATACCATTTCGGGTATGGTCAAAAATGAGTCCTGCAATATATAATGTATGAACTCGTATAACAGCATCCTAATAATTCACAGCACATCAAATTACCTGCAATATTTCTCACATTAAGCCATTTCCCGCATTCAAACAGAATTAATTTTCCATATTGCCGGGTAGCAACAGTTTAAAATCTTTCCTCCCATCACTTCTATAAATATCCAGGAATATACTAATCAGGGAAGCTTAATCCAGGGGGCAAAGGCAGCACAAAACCTGACCCGAAGATAGGAGGTCTTAATAATTAAGCTTTTCCAAAAAACTATCTAAAAAGAGGAGGTAAGGTTGTTAATGGACATATTTAGCCTTGTCTGGTTAATGTTCTTTGTTTTACTGACAATGATCTTCATAGCAGCATACAGGGCAAAACCACATGCTGGCCAAGCAGCTCTGGCCATAAAAATTCCAGTTACCGGCGTTACCCTTAATCAAAACGCCCTGACCCTGACAGCAGAGGGGAATCCGGTAACGCTAGCAGCTACGATCGCACCGCCCAACGCAACTAATCAGAACGTAAAATGGTCAACAGACAATATGAAAGTGGCTGATGTCAATAAAACAGGAACGGTAATCGGGCTTAGTGCCGGAATTGCCAATATAACAGTAAAAACCTTCGACGGAGGTTTTACAGCAACATGTGTAGTAACCGTTAACCCAGCCACCATAACAGCAATACCCGTTATTACCACCCCGGTAACAGCGGCAGACAAAAGCGTAAAGGGAACCGCCGAATTAGGTTCCAGCGTTATTTTGAGCATCAACGGTGTTGCTCAACCTGCCGTGATAGCTTCAGGTGGGAATTGGAAGGTTTCAGGCCTGACATTGGCCGTCGGCGATTTGATTTCGGTAACCGCACAAGCTGCCGGAAAAGCGATCAGTGTGCCAGCCACCACCTTTGTATTCCCCGCTTCAGGTGTTGACACCGTTCCTCCGGTAATTCAGCTCATCGGTTCCAATCCCGATTCGGTAACGATTGGCTCAACCGGATACGCTGACCCCGGCGCCGTAGCCAACGATGCTGTATATGGCAACCTGACGGCATCTATTACTGTAACCGGGACTGTAGATACTGCCGTTTTGGGGACCTACACATTAAACTACTCGGTCACCGACGGATCCGGCAACATGGCCACCATAACCAGAACCGTGAATGTGGTATCGCCATTGGATCCAATTGCAATTCCCCAGTTTGTAACCCCGCTGCTAATTCCATGGGCTATGCCCAAATCACCCACTGCTGACCCCAATGTAGATTATTATGAAATTGCGATGCGGCAATTTAACCAACAAATCCTCCCGGCAGGGATGCCAACAACAACGGTATGGGGCTATGGATCTGCCACCGATCCGGCTGCAGTTTTCAATGCACCTTCCCTCACCATCGAAGCCCAGGTCAACAGACCGGTAAGGATAAAATGGGTAAATGACTTAATCGACCAAAATGGAAATTATCTTCCCCACCTGCTGCCCATTGATCAAACCTTGCATTGGGCTAACCCAGCTGGAGGAATTGCAGGCAGGGATATGGCAGGAACCAGTCCGCTGCCTTATGTCGGCCCGGTCCCCATTGTAACACATGTTCATGGAGCACATGTTGGCCAGGAAAGTGACGGCTATCCCGAAGCATGGTATTTACCAGCC
>DATALJ010000302.1:0-2327 GCA_036261135.1 Bacteroidales bacterium | reverse complement strand
CGATTCTTTAGCAGCCTTAACAGCTTTTTTAAAAGATATAGTCAATCCTGTTAATGAAAGCAGCCAAAGTATAAAACCAGACATTACAGGTGCAGCAGCTTTCATGCATGGATATCCAGCTCTTGATGGTTTAGGTATAACGCGTGCCAGAAACCATATGGTGGAAGCAATTCCTGTTACAAAAAATATAATTTTCGCTGTTAATTTTATTGAGAGAAGCTTTCTTTTAATGAGTTTTAATCCGTTATCAACAATTTTCATATTTTTATCTATTATGTAATGCCTTGAAGTTAAAGATTTTCTTCGCAATTTCAAGACTTTCTTTTAATCTAACAAGTTTAAATCCACCTACTTATCTAGCTGATAATCAATAATATGATATTTTACTAAATCCTGGTATATGAGCAGTTTACCTTTTACTCTTTGACTCGTCCATAAACAGATAAGAGTTTTTATACCCGCCAAAGTCCACAACAATTTTCTCGAATACAATTCCTGGATCAAGAGGGGAGAGGGTTAGCACCTGCATTCCATCGGCACTTGCAGGAATACTCAATTCTACCTTTTTCTCAACCACACGACGGGCAATAGTTGGGAAAAAAATAGAGTAGATGTTTTGTGGCTTTTCGTTCAAATCTGAATTGAAATTGATGGTTTGCGCTTCGCCACCGTTAAAACCAACTTTGTAACTGTGGCCGTTAACATTTATAAATGCCAGCGTGGATTTTACCACGACATGAACTGTAACTGATTTTACATCCGCCGCAAGTTTCATTTTATATGATATAGATGCTCCATTAACTGGCTGTGAATAAGGCATAACAGAGATTCCACTCAAAGTGCGCCCCATGTAGGGAATGACAGTCCACTTGGCGTTGTCAGCATTTTTTAGCGTATTGTAATGCTCGGCTTCTATTGAAATATAGCCGTTGCCTGGCTCAAATACATAGTTGCCCACTGCAGTTTCAGGCGATTCAATCCTTTTGACGTCAGGCATTTTATTGGCTCTGAAATTATCATTCCACGAAGTATAGCCAATTTTTTTCTGCGTCATCATTCCGTTCCATTTTCCATTGGCCATTACTTTGTTGTAATCGTTTTCCAATTCGGCGTCACGTTTAAAAGTGCGTTCTACATTGTCGGCCCACTCATTGGCTTGCGGATTATTTTCGGCATAAAGCTTAAGGTTCATAGCTTGTGAATAATACATTTCGTATATATTGGCCATGGCCTGAACAGGGAACAGGATTAGCTGTTTATATGCATCTCTGTATTCTGGTTTCAGACTGAGGTATTGGCGCAAAGCCTCAGCTTCGAGTTTGAGATATTCGTCTGATACCTTTTTCCACTCACCATTTTCGAGGTTGTAAGTATTTCGATCGAGCATTTCGGCAGTTACTCGTCCGTTGTATTTACTGTAAAGGTTCAGAATTCGCATAGCTTCATTAGCCTGATCATCGCCAAATTGCTGAGCACAAAAAGCACGTGGATGGTCTAGTAGGTTATTTGCGCTGTACTTGGTAGGATCCCATGCCATGTCCATAAATAGAGAAATAGGATATTCCATCGGTTTGATATCACCCACATTGAGTACCCAAAGTTTATCAACGCCATAATCGTATGTAAGCTGCAATTGTTCCCACATATTTTGGATGGGTGTAACATTAAGCCATTTTGAATTTCGGGGAGCACCAACATAATCAACATGGTAGTATAAACCCCATCCTCCTGGATGTTTGCGCTCTTTTTCATTTGGCAAACGCCTTACATTTCCCCAGTTATCGTCGCACAGAAGTATGATTACATCGTCGGGTACGCGCATTCCTGCATCATAATAATCAAGCACTTCTTTGTATAATGCCCATAATTGAGGCGTTTCTTTGGCAGGACGTTTGGTAACCTGTTCAATAATTTCGCGTTGATTTTTCACAATTCTTTCAAGTAGTTTGGTGTCGGTTTCCTTCGACATGGCGGCATCGCCATCGCCACGCATTGCTATAGTCACAATGTCTTCAGTGCCTTGCATTCGTTCAATTCCCTCGCGGAAAAACTGATCGATGATTTTCTGATTGGTTGCATAATTCCAGGCTCCGGCTTCCTTACCTTTTCTAACCCATTCCTGGTGGTTTCGCGCCATAGGCTCGTGGTGGGAAGTTCCAATAACAATACCCATTTCATTGGCAACTTTGCTGTTTAATGTGTCATCGGCATAAAAGGCCCAACCCCACATAGCTGGCCATAAATAGTTCCCTTTAAGGCGGAGTATTAACTCGAAAACCCTGGAGTAAAAGCGATGGTCGCCATAATCAGTCCCGTAGGTATTTTTT
>DATALJ010000294.1:0-13431 GCA_036261135.1 Bacteroidales bacterium | reverse complement strand
GTTGACCTTGGTTTTTTATTGATCACCTTTTTCATTTTAACAACATCGATAATTAAACCGCAAACAATGGAGATCAGCATGCCGTCGAAAGATAAGGTTACTGATCCCCCGGCACTAAAGCAATCATTGGCAATAACAATCCTATTAGGCAAAAATAATGTGGCCTACTATTACTTCGGAACCCAGGAAAACGGGAAGGATCCGGAAGTAATAAAATCGGATTTTTCGTCCAATGGCATCCGTAAAATGCTTCTCGAAAGAAACAAGAGCGTGGTTGCAAGAATACACGAACTAAGCTTACAGAAAGAAGCAAAGCAACTTACCGATTCGCTTTATAAAAAAGAAGTCTCTAAGATTAAAGGAGATGTAAATGCTCCAATGGTTATTATTAAGGGAACAGATGGGTCCAACTATAACAACCTTGTGGATGCACTTGACGAAATGCAAATCTGTAATATCGGTCGCTACGCCGTTGTAGATATTTCCGATTACGATTGGGAGCTTCTCAAGAAAGCAGGCGAACCTGTTGATCCTGTTGTTAAATAGAACCTTATACAAAAAGGAATATGGCAAAGAAATTAAATATTTTTCAAGACGAATGGTGCGACATTCTGTTTGAAGACAGGAACCATAGTTACGGTGCGTTTACGCTTCGCAAGAAAACATCGAAACATCACTTATTCGCAATTCTCATCACTGTTTCGCTATTTACACTGGGAGTAAGTATGCCTTCTATCATCAAAAGTGTTTTACCCAAAACCAGGGAAGTAAATGTAGAAGTAACTGCACTCTCGGACCTTAAAGGGCCCAAAAAGGTTGCTGAACTGGCTAAGGATGTATTCGTAAAAAAGGTGGAGCCCATAAAAGCGGCTATCAAGTTTGTTCCTCCCCAGATTAAGCCTGACGAAGAGGTGAAGGAGGTTGATACCATCCGTACACAGGAAGATTTGAATTTATCGAAGAAGATGATCTCAACAGCAAATGTAGAGGGTGTTGTAGACGACCCCAACGCTGTAGACGCCACTGAGGTAAACCAAATTATCGAACAACCCAAGGAAGAACCCCCATTTACATATGTTGAACAAATGCCCGAATTTCCGGAGGGAGATATTTTATCCTATATAGGTAAAAAAATCCGATATCCGGATATTGCTCAAGAAAACGGCATTTCGGGCAGAGTATATATTCAATTTGTAGTAGGCAAGTCTGGGGAAATAACTGATGTGACCGTACTGAGAGGTGTAGATCCAAGCCTCGACCAGGAAGCTGTGCGTGTTATCAAGTCGTTACCCCGTTGGAAACCGGGTAAACAAAATGGCAATCCGGTTAGGGTTTTAATGTCGATACCTGTAACCTTTAAACTGGAATAAAACTAAGCATAATGAGTAAAATCAAATTTACAATTGGGCTCATTATGGTATTTCTATACCTCGGGATTGGAACTTTCAGCCTTTTGGTTAACCAAAACAGGCTAAATTCCAATCCCACAGGTATACGGATATTTGGAGCCGTTGCCGTTTTATACGGCTGCTTCCGGGCTTTCAGGGTTTATCAAATCTATAAAGCAAATAAAAATGAAGATGAAAACGAAGAATAGTCTTTGCATCTTAGGAGTTATGGGCCTATTACTAATTTCCTCCTGCAATAGAGGAACACAGCAGTATACAGATACCCCTACCTCCGGCGAAATCAGTATTTCGGCCGATGAAACGTTCAAACCTATACTCTCTGCCGAAACTGAAGTATTTCAAGCGCTCTACACGTACGCCAAAATTAATGTAACATATAAAACTGAAACAGAGGCATTAAATGATTTGCTAAAAGACAGTGTTCGCCTTGTAATTGCTTCGCGACCCTTGTCGAATGAAGAAAAGGACTTTTTTAACAAAAAGAAGTTCTACCCCAAAGAGGTGAAAATTGCCATTGACGGTATTGCGCTGATAACTAATAAGGAGAACACAGATACCATGATGTCGGTAAAAACCTTCAGAAAAATACTGATCGGGCAATTAACAAGCTGGAAGCAAATCAATCCCAAATCGAAATTGCAGGAAACCACTGTAATTTTCGATAACATGAATTCGAGTACCGTACGTTTTATGCTCGATTCGGTTTGTCGCGGAAGTAAAATTTCCGACAAGCACGCAGCGCTCAAAAGTAATGCGGAGGTCATTAACTATGTTGCTAACAACAAAAATGCAATAGGAGTTATTGGTGTAAGCTGGATAAGCGATAAGGACGATTCTACCATGCTATCTTTCCTCAAAAAGGTGAATATTGTAGCATTGAGTTCTGATAGCATCGCAACTGCACAGAATAGTTATCAGCCATACCAGGCTTACATTGCTAAAGGATACTATCCTTTCACCCGGAATATTTACGCCATCAATTCAGAACCGCGGGTAGGACTAGCCACAGGCTTTGCGGGTTTTGTAGCCAGCGAAAGGGGGCAACGCATCATCCTTAAAACAGGGATTTTACCTGCTACTCAGCCATTGCGGATTATCGAAGTAAAAAACGATTTATAAAACAAAATATGAAACTAAAAATATTTTCACTGATTGGAGGTTTGGTATGGACACTTTCCATTTGTGCCCAAATCAACGACGAAGGATTTTATATGCTCAGGATGCATCAAATGAGAGCTGCCAGAGCATTCTTTGCAAAACAAATTAATCAAAACCCTAATCCAAGGATGTTCTATGGCATGGGTCAGTATTATTTACTTGCAGGAAAGCCCGATTCAGCAGCAGTTTTCTTTCGTAAAGGCCTAGAGATAGACAAAAACGACGCTTTCAATAATATTGGTCTCGCCCAAATAGCGCTTATCAAGGGAGAGCCAAATGCAGCAGAAAAAATGCTAGCAGCAGAGAAACTCAGTAAAAAGAATGCACCCGCTTTATCCGAATTAGCAAAGATTTATGCTGAAGATAAAACCAAAAATTTTGCTGAAGCCCAGCGATTACTAGATAAAGCAAAAGAAGTAAATTTAAAATGTGCCGATGTTTATTTGGCAAAGGCTAACGTGTTGCTTAATCAAAAGAACGTAAATGATGGAGCAAATAGTTACGAAAGCGCTCTGTATTTCGATTCTCTTCAGTTCGAAGCATATATTCAATTGAGCAAAATATACTCAGCAGTACAAAATCCTCAGCTCGCTTTTGATTTTCTTAATAAATGCGTAAGAAAAATGCCCGATTGCGTAGTTGCATACCGCGAACTGGGAGAGCTCTACTTCAACCAGGGAAAATACGCCGAAGCTGAAGATAACTATGCAAAATACATTGCTAAAGCAGAATATACCCCTGAAGAAAAAGAAAAGTATGCATATGCCCTATTCTTCGCGAAAAAATACGACAAAGCCAAGGAAATCATTAGTCAATTGAGCAATAACGATCCCAATAACTACATCATGCTTCGCCTGCTCTCTTATACACATTTCGAAAAGGGCGAATTTGCTGAAGGCGCAGATATGTTCCAAAAGCTTTTCAATGCCATTCCTGCCGATAAAGCACTTGCCCTCGACTACGAATATTACGGGAAAACGCTGGAAAAAGTAAATAACGACTCATTGGCGGTTATTCAGTATAATAATGCATTTCAGAAAGATTCGTCCAAATTGTACTTAATTGACGAAATGGGAAGGGTTTATTCGAAGATGAAAAAGTACGATAAAGCTGCCGACATGTATACCCAATCGTTTAAAAATAAGCCGAATCCATTACCATCCGATTATATCATGCTTGGGCGCGCTTATTATTTCGCAGGGAACATGCAAACAACCGATACTACAGTAAAAAAGAATTACCTTACCATGGCTGATTCAGCATTCTCGAAGGTTACAGCTTTATCGCCCAATTCATATCAGGGATATTTCTGGAGAGCACGTACAAATGCCATATTAGATCCTGAAACTACAAAAGGTTTGGCCAAACCTTACTATGAAAAAGCGCTCGAAACTTTCCTTACAAATCCAACGAAATACCAGAAAGAAACAATAGAAGTATATTCCTACTTAGGGTTCTATTACTTTCTGAAAGAAAATTACCAGACATCCAAATCGTACTGGCGAAAGATAATCGAAATCGATCCTTCCAACAGCAAAGCTTTGGAAGCTTTGAAAGGAATGGACAAATTTTAGTTTCAGTTTTTATTTTTATACAGGTATAACACCTGCGAAGGCCTTATACCCTCTTTTTTCTTAAAATAATATAGCCAATTGTTCCGGCTACAATTGATGCTCCTAAAATAATAGTTTTCGAGGTAACTACATAATTTTGGTCAGAGAATGCCAACAATGTGATAAACATTGACATGGTAAAGCCGATACCAGCCAAAAAACCCATCCCAATTATCTGAGAAAAGCGAATATCTGCTGGTAGCTTTACTCCCCACAATTTCATTCCCAACCAGGTAAAAAGAAGAATACCTAAAGGCTTACCAAGTACCAATCCAAAGAATATTCCCAGCACATTGGGGTCAAACGCGGATTTCAGAATATCTGAAGAGAGTAAAATCCCTGTATTAGCTAAAGCAAATAACGGCATAACCCAGAAAGTTACAGGCTTATGAAGTGCATGCTGCAACCTAGTGGAAGGAGAACGCTCATCGCCTCTGTTAAACGGAATGGCAAATGCCGTTAATACGCCTGTAATTGTTGCATGTACGCCCGATTTCAGCATAAAGTACCACATAATTCCCCCAAGGACCAAATAAACAGGAATATTCTTCACCCTAAACCTGTTGCAAGAAATCATAACTGCGTAAATACCAAGCGCAATAAGCAAATGAGTCAATGAAAAGTCGTGAACATAAAAAACGGCTATGATGATGATGGCCCCAAGGTCGTCAATGATAGCCAAAGCGGCTAAAAATATCTTCAGCGAGAACGGAACCCTGTTGCCTAACAGCGATAAGATTCCCAATGCAAAAGCTATGTCAGTAGCCATAGGGATCCCAATGCCACTTGCCGTTGCTGTTCCTTTATTGAACGAATAATATAGTAGAGCCGGCACAGCCATGCCTCCAATAGCAGCCAGTACAGGCAAAAATGCTTTCTCTTTTGTCGATAATTCGCCAACATACAGCTCACGTTCAATCTCAAGTCCCACCAGCAAAAAGAAAAATGCCATTAGCCCCTCATTAATCCAGTAGCCAAGCGATTTATATAGTTCAAAAGAACCGATTTTAATGCCAACCTCTGTATCCCACAGCTTAAGGTAATTGGCTCCCAAAGCCGAATTAGCAAGCAACAATGAAACAATGGTGGCAAAAATCAAAATAATTCCAGACGATTTCTCGCTTTCGAAAAATTCATCAAATAAAGATTTAATTCTCTCCTGCATCGTAATTTAAGTTCATGTTCAATGTATGCAACAAAAATATATACACATTGTTAAAATGAACTTAAAATAGAGTATACGCACATTCCAATATGTATATTTGTAAACAAAAAGCAAGATGAAGAAACTCCGGATTATTCTCCTTGGCTTACTAGCCATAATGCCGCTCAGCATGCTGGCACAGCCCATAAATGAAACCATAATAGAACCTTCCGACTCCTCCCTAATCGCCGATGGTTATTTTGACAAGCATTTGTTCGAATCATCGCTTTTCAAAGATTGGTTTCAATATGAATACGAAAGCTATAAACCCGACAAGAAGGCAATGAAGACACTTACCAGAAAATTACCTGCTGGTTTCTCGGTGATTATTGTAATGGGAACGTGGTGCCCTGATAGTCGCCGCGAAGTTCCACGGTTCTATAAAATAGCGGATCTGATTAATATAAAAACCGATGCAATCATTGGCATTGCTGTGAACAGGGTCAAGACTACAGAGCACGTGAACATGGGGCACCTGAAAATAGAAAGAGTTCCTACCTTTATTGTATACAACGAAGGGAAAGAGCTGGGAAGAATCATTGAAACCCCGCATCAATCGCTAGAGAAGGACTTGCTCGAAATTATTAAAAAGAAACCCGAATAACTGATTTTATTTTGTATTTTTGATCATAACCTTCACATCTGAAAAACATTGACTATGGAAGAAACTAAAACAGATGCCGGACAAGGCCTGGGTATAGCAGGTTTTGTATTAGGAATTCTTGCGCTGATTCTGGCATTCATTCCCTGCATAGGAATACTTGCATTGATTCCCGGGATCATAGGGATAACCCTGAGTGCTATTGCTTTTAGCCAGGCAAGCAAGGAACATGGCTCCAAAGGTTTAATTATTGCAGCACTGGTCATTTCAATAATTGGTACCGGTGTTGGTGCAATATGGCCCCTCGCCTTTGCTTCGGCGGCTAAAACAGGAATGATGATGAAAAAAGCCTTCGAAGACGAAACCGGAAAATCTTTAGAGGAAAACTTTAAGGATATGGGGAAAGATATGGAAAAAGTACTGGAAGATCTTGAAGTGGATTCCGTAAATATTGTGATACACAAGAAAATGTCGGAAAGGGAATTCAATCAATTCCTTGAAAGCTATGAAAAGCTGATTAATGAAGCAATTGCGCTGCAGAAGAAGGCTGAAGCAGGCGACATGAAAGCGGTTGATGCCTACTCAAAAGTATCTGTTCAACTGGCTTCTACTTTAACGAAACTCGCTTCGTCCGAAACCAAGTTATCTGCAGACCAAGCCAAAAGGCTTGAAAAAATCAATAAGAAATACGAAAAGGAGCTCGACGCCATTAAACAATAATATGCATCCTAAGAGCTATCTTGTCTTAAATAAAATTTTTGCCGGGTTAATCCTGGCAATTTTTTTATATTCAGCATGCTATAGCCCGGATAACGACGCTTATCCAATACGTTGCATTCACGAACAAGTACTTGGTAAGCAATGTCCAACCTGTGGCATGTCTCATGCCTTTTCAGCCCTGGTTCGTTTGCAATTCAGCAAGGCAGATACTTTACAGCCTAATGCCTTGGCTGTATTCTCGTTTTTCGTTATTCAACTCGTACTGCGTATTTTCGCCATTCTTCTTGTAAAGAAAACAGCGGCCCCAATTAAACCGGTTATTTATACGGATATTGTAGTTTCAATAGGCCTATTTCTCATAACATTTTACCAGCTTATCAATTCAACATTCTTTACCTTCAGCCAATTGCTTGGACTGATTACCGCTCACTAACATAAAACCTCAAAAGTATAACCTTGTCCGGAAAGATTTTCAAGTATCTGAGGCAATGCAACCAATAGGTTTGCTGCAGCTTTCGGTGTATCGTGAAAAACGACAATAGCACCCGGGTAGATATTAGACAGCACGTTATTGACACATTGTTCAGGAGTCACTTTAGCAGAGAAATCCATACTCATCGCACTCCACATTACAATAGAATGTTCCCGCTTCAATGCTTTATATTGCCACGGGGTAATGCGACCGTACGGCGGACGAAATAAACGACTACCTGAGAACTCTGCACCACGCTTTGCATTGGCAATATAATCGCTGGTACTTGCTCTAAACCCGCTCAAATGCTTGTAACCATGATTACCTATGGCGTGTCCGCCAGCTTTTATGGCATTAAATAGTGGAAGATTCTTCTCGATCTTTTCACCTAAACAGAAAAAGGTTGCCTTTGCACCATACTGAGATAAAAAAACCAGAACCCGAGGTGTTACCTCAGGTTCTGGTCCATCATCAAAAGTTAAATATATTTTCTTGTTTTCAGCAGGTACATCCCAAACTACGCCCTTAATCAAGCGCTTTGCAAGAGTTGGAACTTTTACCCACATCGATTACTTGTTGTTACCAGGCATCAATGTGTTGTAATACTGCATAAACGAAGCTTCAATTTTTTTCTTCAGCTCGGTTTGTCCATAGAAATCGGTTAATCGTACCAGTTCATTCAAAACCTTCAGATTAAAACCTTTTTCCTGTTCAACTTGCGCAGCCAGGCTACCTCTAATGCTGAAGAAATAGTTTAATTCAGCCATTGTATTTGCATAAATCTGCTCCATCCACTTGTTACCCTTGTCGAACTGTTTTGCACGGTAGTATTGTTCTACAACCGGAAGCAACCAGTAATTTACGGTAATTTGCGATGGTGGCATAATTTCCATGCTCCTGTCGAGAACGCGAACAGCAGAGTCTATTTTATTTTCGTTTATCAGCGCTTCAGCTAGTCTGGAGAAGTTATTCCTGAAATTCGATAACATACGTAAGTTATTCTCATCCAAGTAAACCTTCGGATCGGAAATGTTGCCCCATTTGAACTTGTTCATCAGGTTTTCGTATAAAATATCGGTATCGATACTACCAGCCTGACCATCGGGCCTTGAATTTTCAACAGGTATAATCCGGTATGCTAATCCATCCAGGCGGAAATACTTATCCAGATTAGGATAATTATCTTCCGATACAGTGATTGCAAAATATACAGGTCGTTTCCAATTGTTTTGCGCCAGAATATCAAGCACCATCATGTAATTCTTATAGAAAGCATTTCCGGTTAACTCCCATTTCATTTCAGGAACAATACTGTCGACCATTTTAGGCGATACGGTATGGGTCTTCAAAACCTGCTCCTTATCGATGGTAATTTTAACCTTACGGGCGGGAACATAATCGATCCGTTCGTTATACCCACTGATGCTTTTGGTCTTGGGATCTTCAGAACCCAGGAATTCCATTACGTCTTTCAATTCAACATAATCGTTTACCCGATCCACAATATAAATCGCATCGCGCTTACCTGTTTCGTACTTATCTTTTGTAAGTGAGAATGGAAGCGGCGTGGATTCGTAAGCCTGGCGTTCCATTTGCTCAATGTACCAGTCGGCTCCTAAATAACTAAGGTTTACAACGCGTACATCGGTTCTTATTCCTTCTACCTCCTGGGCATACCATAGCGGGAATGTGTCATTATCGCCATTTGTAAATAATATTGCATTCGGAGCACAGGAATTTAAATAGTTATACGCAAAGTCCCTTGTAGTATACCTTCCGGAACGATCGTGATCATCCCAGTTCTCTCTTGCCATAATCCCGGGAACAAGGAACAAAGAAGCCGCTGTAATTAAAACGGCTGCAGGAGCTTCAGGCATCTTCTTTTTCAAAGAATCGACCAATGCCAGCACACCTAAACCAATCCATATAGCAAATGCGTAGAACGATCCAGCATAGGCATAATCACGCTCGCGCGGTTGATATGGCGTTTGGTTCAGATATAAAACAATGGCCAGTCCAGTCATAAAAAACAACAGGAATACGACCAGGAAATCCTTATTATTTCGTTGTAATTGGAAAAACAATCCGAGAAGCCCAAGAATAAGAGGCAGCATATAATATTTGTTGCGCGCTTTATTCTGCAAACTAGGAGGAAGTTTATCCTGCGGCCCGAGCCTTGCTTCATCAATAAATTTGATACCAGAAATCCAATTTCCCTTGGTAATTCCACCGTGTCCCTGAATATCATTTTGTCTACCCGAGAAATTCCACATAAAATAGCGGAAGTACATGTGGTTAACCTGGTACGAAAAAAAGTACGAAAGATTTTCACCAAAAGTAGGTTTGTTAATTATTGTAGGCTCACCCTTTTCGTTCTGTGTGCGTATAGGAGTTCCTTTGTCGCCCCCCCATTGCTTGTAAACAGAGATATGAGAACTTTCCCGGCTGTACATCCTGGGAAATAGTGTTTTAAACTGATTGTCGTACACATATTCGGGACGATAGTAACCGATCTCATATCTGCCATTCTTTGCTACACGTACAGGCTTACCTTGTTCCGAACTGAGAATTGGCGCATTATAGTACGGTCCATATAGCAATGGGCGATCGCCATACTGCTCGCGGTTCAAATACGAAAGTAAATTGAACATATTCTCAGGATTGTTCTCATCCAATGGAGGATTAACCGCCGACCGGATAAGGATTGCAGCATATGACGAATATCCAATTAAAAGCACAGCAAAGAAAAGAATAACCGTATGCCACAGAACACTTTCCCGCTTCTGGGTAAGGCGTAATCCGATTACCAGTAATACAGCAAACAGAACAACAAAGAACAACAGGCCCGAATTATAAGGAAGACCAAAGCCATTTACAAACATCAACTCGAACCATGATGCAACGGTTACCCAACCTTGGATAACGCCATACATCACAAACCCAAGAATAATAAAGGAAAGTATAATAGCCAAAATGGTTCCCTTACGGGTTGGCTGGTATTTCTTGAAATAGTAAACCATAACAATGGCGGGTATGGCCAACAGGTTCAACAAGTGAACGCCAATAGACAAGCCCATTAAATAACCGATAAGTATCAACCAGCGGTTCGAATACTTCTGACCGGAAGACTCTTCCCATTTCAGGATAGCCCAGAAAACAACAGCAGTAAACAATGACGATGAAGCATAAACCTCACCTTCTACAGCCGAAAACCAAAAGGTATCAGAGAATGTATAAGCCAGTGCACCAACTAAACCACTACCTAAAATAGCAATTGTTTCGCCAAATGTATATTGATCTTTTTGTCCAACAATTTTTTTAGCTAAATGAGTGATAGACCAAAACAGAAAGAGTATGGTAGCTCCACTTGCAAGCGCTGACAGTATATTTACCGTTTTAGGAACAATTTCAACATTTCCACCGGCAAATTGTGTAGCAACGTTACCTAGTAACATAAAAAACGGTGCCCCCGGTGGGTGGCCTACTTCCAATTTAAACGCGGAGGAAATAAATTCGCCACAATCCCAAAAGCTGGCAGTGGGCTCAATGGTTAAAATGTAAACAGCCGAAGCGATTGCAAACACAATCCACCCGGTTACATTGTTAATAAACTTATAATTCTTCATACAATTTGGTATATCGGAATAGGTTGAATTTTATCCGTTTTTAATAAATTTTAGCAAAGAAAGATAAAATTTGTTGAATTTAAACCAGAGTTTTCAATATTTTCGTTTCCGAAAAATCAATAATAACAGGGCAATATTCATCAAGTCAGGACTTACAAAAGAACATGATAATCCGGACCGTGAATACGCCCTAATACCAATTATTTATGAATATCCGAATCCTTCTTCTTTCTGTATTATTTATATCGCAGGTGGCTGTTTGCCAGCTTCCGGGCTACATTCAACAACCACAGGCAAGTGTTATGGCCGATAGCCAAAAAATCTCCTTTGCCTTGAATGCAAAGAGCTTTTTTAAGAACAACGAATATTTTAATCCCATTGAAGAGGGGTATACGCTAATTGGCTACAACATAGAACCTTCGCTTGTATTTCAGCCAGTAAAAAACATTTCTATTGAGGCTGGCGGTACATTCCTAAAATATTCGGGCCGAAATGGTTTTCACGACATACAACCCTTGTTCCGCTTTCGGTACCAACCATCGCTCAAATTCCAGATGGTATTGGGAAATCTGTATGGAGGCTCCAATCATAAGCTATATGAACCTTTGTACCGCTGGGAGCGCGATTTTACTCATCCCCAGGAAAGCGGATTGCAGTTTCTTATTAATCTGCCCAAGCTGAAAGCAGACGTTTGGTTGAATTGGGAGAAGTTCATCCTGCATGGCGATCCATTCCAGGAGCAGCTAATGGTGGGCATCTCATCCAGTTTCTTACTCAATAACGAAAGCAACGGCTGGCAGTTCTCCATCCCGTTGCAATGTTTGTTTAAACACCAAGGGGGACAAATCATTTCGATAGATACCTCGCTGGTTACCCTTGCCAATGTGGCTACAGGATTAAAGATTTCGAAGAAAAATGAGCACAGCACTTTCAAACAGATCGACATGGATCTCGTATTCCTTGGTTATGCTGATTTATCGCCCAATAAGCAACAGCAATACGAGAACGGATATGGCTTTCTTGCACAAGTAAAAGCTGCTATCAAGGATTTTAGCTTAGGTACCGGATTTTATCATTCATCAAAATTCATGTCGCCTATAGGAGAAGTGCTTTATCATTCGGCAACTTACCCAAAATCGGATATTTACTACAAAACGCTCGATCTGATTATCGGAAAGTTATCGTATCAAAAGCAAATAGCCAAAGGCTTCTCTCTGGGAGCGTACTTCGAATCATTCACAAAACTTTCTTCAGGTAAAACAGATTATTCCTACGGTGTACACCTTTTAGCCAACTTCGACATGCTCCTTGCCCACTATTAACGGTTTGTACCTATTTTCGGAGAACAACAGCAAAGCATAGAAAAGTGCAATAAACGAAATGCTTGCATGGGTTTCGAGGGTATCTTCATTCAACATGGACAGCGCAAAAATGATAAAGAACGTTAGGAACAAGTAATCATTGAAACGTTTCTTTAACATGGGAGACACAAACAACGAAAACATAATAACCAGAAAACCAACTAACCCAAAGGTTAAAAAGAATGTAACAAACTGGTTATGTGCTCTCAACTGCCATTTCGGATTCAATGGCGAGTTATCCTCTTTATATTGCAATTGGAAGGCATTTACCACATCGCCGGTGCCTGTTCCGAACCAAAAATTTCTATGAATAATATGAAATGCCGTTTTCAGGTATTCTATTCGTTGAGCAACCGAGTAACCGGAGGGATCGGCGCCCAACCTGTAGTGATAAAGTTCCCACATAACACGGTATACACGGGGCTTTATCCCGCTCTTTTCAATATAAATGGGATTTGCAATGCTGTTTTCGATATGAGAGATATCGGTCTGGCTCAATTGGGATACCCCGGCGGAATCTTTTCGCAGCCCCAATGCCGTAAGATATCGGAATAAGGTATATTTCAGAGGATTTCCGCCATTATCCAAACTATCGTAATTCAATGTACTGCGTTTCTCCCATTCCGACTTCAGTTCCTTTTCGCATATATATAAATAAATATAATTGCCGTTTTCCAAATAGAGGTGCTTTGTGTCATGATGGTAGGCATTCCCGTTTACTGTAACTCTTTCCAGAGAAGTGGTATCTAATGGTTCTGGCGAAAAATTGGCCGTATACATATGCACAAAATAGGTGGAAGGCAATAGCAGAAGAAGCGCAATGCCAATTACGCAAAACCATTTCACCAAAAGTATCTTACTTTTAAATGCAATTACAATTACATAGAAAATAGCCACGGTAAGCAAAACAACAATTCCAGTTAATGATTGCAGAATGAAAAGGAAGAAACAAAACCAAATGATCAAAAAGAGGAAGATGTACCGGAATTTTGCATTTTCTTCAATATGAAATAACCACACAAGGGCAAAAACAGCAAAATCAACCATTAAAGCCAGCCGGATATGCGAAACAAAAGGGGAAATCTGTTTCCCAAGGGCAATGGGATCGCCAGTTATGGTATATATTTTAAATGTACTATACAAACTGCTCAGGAAAGCCCCAACACAAAAGAGCGGGATAAAGCCCCGTGTATACCGTGTTATGTGGGAACTTTATCACTACAGGTTGGGCGCCGATCCCTCCGGTTACTCGGTTGCTCAACGAATA
>DATALJ010000289.1:0-1666 GCA_036261135.1 Bacteroidales bacterium | reverse complement strand
AGATTGGGGCTAGAAAGGATACATGCTCGCTAATGTAGTTGGTTAGATCTTTGTTATGGGCTAATCCTCCTGTTAGCAGAATCGCATCAACATTCCCTTTCAGCACTGCTGCCAGAGAACCTATGTATTTTGCAACCTGGTATCCCATTGCTTCTTGCAAGTGTTTGGCTTTTTCGTCGCCTTGCTTGGCCTGTAATTCAATTTTATAGGCCTCGTTTGTACCGAAATAGGCTACGTAACCACCTTCTCCGTTAATCATCTTTTGAATTGTTTCCCGGTCATATTTTCCGCTGAAACAAACATCAACAAGTTCGCCTATAGGCAAAGTGCCGCTTCGTTCGGGCGACATGGGACCCTCTCCATTCAATGCCTGGTTTACATCAATCACTTTGCCTTTCTGGTGCGCCCCAACCGAGATGCCTCCTCCCAAATGAACGATGATCAGGTTCAGCTCTTCATAAACCTTATGTGTTGATTCTGCATAACTTCTCGCTATGGCCTTTTGGTTTAATGCATGAAAAATGGAGCGACGGGTGAACAAAGGATGCCCAGTTACACGGGCTACATCGTTCATTTCGTCTACAACCACCGGATCGGCAATGAGTGCCAGGGCATCGGGTATAAGCTTTTTCAATTCATGTGCAATGAGCCCTCCCAGGTTACTGGCGTGCTCGCCCTGGATGCCTATTCTTAAATCATCGATCATCCGGTCGTTTACCTTATATATGCCAGATGGTATGGGTTTTAAAAGACCACCGCGGCCTATTACAACTTTAATTTGTTCTAAATTAATTTTTTCGTTCATTAATTCATTAACAATTAAGTTGTAACGATACGTTAATTGATCAATTATTTTAGGAAAGGACTTTAGTTCTTCATACGAGTGCACTAATTTATTGAGGTAAACAGAACGCGTATTCTCATACACCGCAATTTTGGTGGAAGTAGAGCCGGGATTTATTACAAGTATCCGCCTGTTGTGCATTGTATGAGCAAGTTATTTGTTTATTTTAGTGCTGCTGCTAGTGCTATGGACAGAAGCTTTGTATAATGGTTGTCGGAGCGCGATGTAAGCACAATTGGAACCTGCGCTCCCGCAATTACTGCGGCAGATGATGCGCCTCCAAGATATATCAACGATTTATAAAGGATATTACCTGAATTTAAATCAGGAACCATGATTATATCGGAATCTCCCGACACTTCGCTTTGTATACCTTTATGTTCGGCCGCTTCGAGCGATAAAGCATTATCAAGTGCCAAGGGACCGTCTACAATACATCCAGGTATGTCTCCGCATTTATTTAACTCCTTCAGTTTCTGAGCATGTACAGTTGATTCTATTTTGGGATTGACAATTTCCAATGGAGTAACAGCTGCAACCTTCGGTTTCTTATAGCCTATACGTTGTAATATGTCTACAGCATTGATGATTATTGCCTTTTTCTCTTCCAGTGTAGGGGCTATATTCATGGCTGCATCCGTAACGCCAAGTAATTTTTTGTAGTATTTTGTTTCAAATAATGCGAAATGACTGAGTGTATCAGCCTTTTTGATTCCTTTTTCCTTGTGTAAAACGGCTTTTAGCAACGGAGCAGTAGAAATCATGCCTTTCATCAGAATATCAGCCTTGCCTTCGCGAATAAGCTCAACAGCTATATACGCA
>DATALJ010000288.1:0-3855 GCA_036261135.1 Bacteroidales bacterium | reverse complement strand
GTAGATCATTACAGTTTACCAACGAGGATTTTAACTGGACCAAGGATCATGTAAAGTCAGCTCAGAGCATATCGGGCCGCGCGGGTATCAGGGGAACCGGGATTATCACGTACGGGAATCAGTATGGCTCGTTCGATGTAGTTAGTGTGCATCCGGGAACCAAAGAAATTGAAGAAACTGAAATTTTGGAAGGTCGATTCGTTAACGAATACGATATTTCCAGAAGAAATAAATCGGTAATTATAAGCAATATAGTTAAAGACGAGCTTTTTAAAGGAAAGAATGCATTGGGCGAATTTATAAAGGTTAGCGGTGTTCCTTTTCAGGTGGTTGGCGTCTTCAAAGATAAGAACGATCAGGATAACCGTCGGGTTTATCTTCCTATTTCCACAGCCCAGATGATTTTCAATGGGGGGAACCGGTTGTATAACCTTGCATTTACCACTGCCGATATGACTGCTGAAGAATCCAGACAACTGGAAAGCCAACTGCGCGCCTCTTTTGCTAAGCGCCACAAATTCAATCCTGAGGATAAACGTGCTATCTGGATTCGAAATAATGTAGAAGATTTTGCCAGGATGGTAAGTCTTTTCCGGGGAATTGCGATTTATGTATGGGTTATAGGGATTATGACCATTATTGCAGGGATAGTAGGGGTAAGCAATATCATGATTGTGGTTGTTAAAGAACGAACCAAGGAAATTGGAGTTCGCAAGGCAATTGGCGCTTCGCCCTGGTCGATTATCGGGCTCATTTTAATGGAATCGATTTTGATTACCGGTGTTGCTGGTTATTTTGGACTTGCAGCTGGAGTGGGACTGCTGGAATTACTTTCTCCGCTGTTTTCTTCTCCTGATTCTTATTTTCAGAATCCTTCGGTGGACTTTAGAATAGCCGTAGGGGCAACTGTTTTGCTTGTTATAGCAGGTTCGCTTGCCGGATTAATTCCTGCACGGCGGGCAGCTAAAGTTAAACCTGTAGTGGCTTTACGTGATGAATAAATACAATAATCAATTAACTCCTGTAAAATAAGATTTTATGTTTGATCGCGACAGATGGAGTGAAATATGGATTGCTCTGAAACAAAACAAATTCAGAACAATACTTACCGGGTTCGGTATCTTTTGGGGAATTTTCATGCTGGTAATTATGCTAGGCAGTGGAAAGGGCCTTCAAAATGGAGCTTACGATGGAATGGGAGGGTTTGCAACAAACAGCGCTTTCGTGTGGGCGCAGAATACCACCAAGCCTTATAAAGGTTTTAAAAAGGGTCGTTGGTACAATTTTACCAATAGCGATACCAAGGCCATCCGAGATCAAATTCCTGAAGTTGATAAGTTAGCTCCCCGGTTACAGCCAAGGTTCTGGCAAGGCGGAACGAATAGTGTAGTTCGCGGGCTTAAAACCGGAGCTTTCAATATTTATGGCGATTATCCCGAATATAATGAAATTGACCCCATGGATATGAAGGAGGGGCGATTCATAAACAATGAGGATATTAACAATCGGCGTAAAGTTGCTGTAATAGGAGCAAGGGTAAAGGAACTTCTTTTCGAACCCAAGGAAAATCCTATGGGTCAATATATCCGGATCAGAGGGGTTTATTTTATGGTAGTTGGAGTATTCAAATCTCCGCACAAAGGTGGCTGGGCTGAAGAGCAGGAAACATCCATCAGTATACCGCTCACCACCTTGCAGCAAACTTATAATTATGGAGAAAATGTGGGGTATTATGCTTTTACATCGCGTTCCGATGTTTCGGTTACAGTAGCAGAGGAGAAAATGAAAGAACTGCTTCGCAGACGCCACATTGTTGCACCCGATGACAAGGAAGCTATAGGTTCACAGAATGTAGAACAGGAGTTCAAGAAAATGAACATCTTGTTTACCGGTATAAACGTGTTAATATGGATTGTAGGTATCGGAACACTCTTCGCCGGTATTGTGGGTGTAAGTAACATTATGCTGATAATTGTAAAAGAGCGCACAAAGGAAATAGGTATCCAGCGTGCAATCGGTGCACGGCCTCCAATCATCATTGGTCAAATCATGATGGAGTCTGTTTTCCTTACAACAATATTTGGATATTTGGGACTATTGGTTGGTGTTGGGATTATTGAACTTCTCAACTACGGATTGCAGCAGTCGCAAGCGGCAGGCGCCGAACCTTCCATGTTTATGAATCCGGAGGTTGATTTTGGCGTGGCGGTTACCGCACTGATGATACTTATTGTAGCCGGAGCCATTGCTGGCCTGGTTCCTGCCCGCAGGGCCATAAGTGTAAAGCCCATTGATGCTTTGCGCTACGAATAAATAAAAAATAAAACAAAGTAAAAACAATAGAATTCAAGCATTATGAAAAAGTACGTTAAATATGGGGTGATCGTCTTAATCGTCGGACTTTTTGTATTCACACTATTTTTCCTCTATCAGAAATCCAAACCCAAAGTGGTTGAAGTACAAACGAAAACACCCTTTGTTGGGAATGTGATCAAGAAGACAGTCGCTACAGGCTCTGTAGTTCCTCGGAAAGAAATTGAAATCAAACCCAAAGTATCTGGTATTATAGAAACCATTTATATTGTTCCCGGACAAAGAATAAAGAAGGGCGATTTAATTGCCAAAGTAAAGATTATCCCTGATATGGTGAATCTGAACAACGCCGAATCGCGCGTAAGTCGTGCCAAACTTAGCTTCGATGATAGTAAAATCGAATTTGACCGTCAGAAGAAGTTGTTCGATCAGGGTGTCATTCCCGAAGCGGAATTTCAGAAAGTACGCTTAGCTTTCAATACCGCTAAGGAAGAATTGGGAGCAGCTGAAAGTAACCTCGAACTGATTCGCGAAGGTGTGGTCAAGAAATCGGGTCAGGCCACCAATACGCTTGTTCGCTCAACTATAGACGGCATGGTGCTCGATGTACCTGTTGAAGAAGGTAACCAGGTTATCGAAGCCAATACATTCAACAGTGGTACTACCATTGCGTTTGTAGCCGACATGGGAGAAATGATTTTTAAGGGCAAGGTGGACGAAACCGAAGTAGGTAAGATCAAACAAGGCATGAAGCTGCTTCTGTCAGTTGGTGCTATTGAGAAAGAAAAGTTCGATGCCGAGCTCGAGTACATTTCTCCTAAAGGAAAGGAAGAAAATGGCGCTATACAGTTCGAAATTAAAGCAAAAATCAAATTAAAAGACAACCTTTTTATACGTTCCGGCTATAGCGCCAATGCCGACATTGTGCTCGACCGCCGCGACAGCGTACTTTGTATCGAAGAGGGATTGCTCCAGTTTAAAGGGGATTCCGCTTATGTTGAAGTTCAAAAGGTTCCGCAACAGTTCGAAAAACGGTTTATTCAAACCGGATTGTCGGATGGTATCAACATAGAAATACTTAAAGGTTTGAAGAAAACCGACAAAATAAAAGTAAAGAGTTAGGGTTTCGATTTTTGGGTTAAATATTTAGTTTGAAGGGGAGCCACACGTGCTCCCCTTTTTTACGCTGTCATTCCGGCGAAGGCCGGAATCCCTATCCTCTTCGTAGTAAACGGATTCCGGCCTCCGCCGGAATGACAAACGAATTTAATAAAGCTTTGCTCAGAGTCCTTTATCGCAGCTTAATCCCAAACCCTGCCTTAAACCACCTTCCCGGTTGTTCTATGTTTCCCAGGTCGATATAGTTTGCATCCAGTATATTGGAGCATTCCACAAATATACTGGCGAATGTATGGCTGTATATAAGCTTGCCATCTACCAGCCAAAAGGACTTATAGGGTGTTTCGGTAGAAGAACTTGTTTCATTGTCCCATTTACCGTACGATCCGTTACGGTCCTGGTACGAAATGTTCCAATTGGCGC
>DATALJ010000287.1:0-9875 GCA_036261135.1 Bacteroidales bacterium | reverse complement strand
ATGAAATGAACCGTTGTTTATCCATAATAGTTTACCAGTTTACAAAGGCTTTATTAAAGATATCGTCGACTAAAAGATCGACGAGCTCGGGTAGTTTATCTCTCTCAACCTGCTCAAGAAGCTGATCAGACGGGTATTCTATATATCTGGAAACAGATGTGTCAAAGTCAAATTCAGAGCTCTTGGAATTGGTGTACTTTACTTTCAGCGTTACTTTAAGCTGGTTCAAAGAAGCCACCATGTTATCGCCGCCTGTTACCGCTTTAGGAACAGAGGTATAGCTCTCTATTGTACCTTCGAAATTGGCATCTCCCTCCCTGTCGGTAACAATTTTAAGATTGGTTTGCGCTAGGATTTTATCTTTCAGCTTATCGGTTAACATTTGTGCAAGCTGCGGATTAACTATTGACGCCCTGTTAAGAAAAGATTGAACCGAAGCAGTAGTTGTTCCGGCAGGAATACTGGCCCCTGTTGTACTGTATCCAACTGACCATTTCCCAGCGGGGCCAATGGTGCAGGCGCTTAACAACAGCAGCAACAGTAAACAAAACAAATATATATTTCTAAAACAATTCATTCGAAAATTACTCTAAGTTATATTCTTTTATTTTACGGTACAAAGTCCGTTCCGAGATTCCCAGTTCAGTAGCTGCTTGCT
Source organism: Bacteroidales bacterium (assembly GCA_036261135.1). Taxonomy (GTDB): domain Bacteria; phylum Bacteroidota; class Bacteroidia; order Bacteroidales; family JAAUTT01; genus JAAUTT01. The sequence continues at coordinate 9,217 of DATALJ010000287.1, read as the reverse complement.
TGCGTTTACCACCATGTTTTTCAAGTGCTTTCTTAATTAGCTCTATCTCTTTATCGCTCAGAGATAACGATTCCTCCAGCACTTCCTGGGTATCCTGGATATTTGATTTGTCCGGTTTATTCACTTCAAATGTACGAACATTATTATCGTGTGTTGTAATTACCGGTTCAATTTCGCCATAAATTTTTTGAATAAGGCGTTCGTTATCTTCATTAAACGAATCATTCGCATGATCCTTCTGAAGCATATCAAGAACAAGCTTTTTCAAGTCATTCATGTCATTCTTCATATCAAAAAGCACTTTATAAAGTATTTCGCGCTCCGAAGCAAAAGCCTTCTGTTCCTCGGGATTATAAATAGCCGGAAGCTTAATACTGGTATAGTCTGGCAAATACTTACGCAGCGATTCTCCCGTAATATCGCGGTTTGTTTCGATAACCGAAATTTGTTCGGCAATATTCTTCAATTGCCTGATATTCCCAGGCCACTGATAGCTTATGAGAATGCGTTGGGCATTTTCGTCGAGCTGAATAGGAGGCATCCGGTATTTTTCAGCAAAGTCCACTGCAAATTTCTTGAACAGAAGAAGGATATCATCAACCCGTTCCCGCAGCGGCAGTATATGAATAGGGACCGTATTTAACCTGTAATACAGGTCTTCGCGAAAACGACCACTCTCAATTGCTTTCTCGATAAGCACATTGGTAGCAGCTATAACCCTGACGTTGGTTTTCTGAACTTTGGAAGAACCAACGCGAATAAATTCGCCGGTTTCAAGAACACGCAAAAGCCGAACTTGCGTAGCTAAGGGCAAATCGGCCACCTCATCGAGAAAAATAGTACCCCCATTGGCGACTTCAAAATACCCCTTACGGCTTTCGGTAGCACCTGTAAAGGAACCTTTCTCATGTCCGAACAACTCCGAATCGATGGTTCCTTCTGGAATAGCGCCGCAGTTAACCGCTATATATGGTCCATGTTTGCGGGCACTGTATTGGTGAATGATCTGAGGAAACACTTCCTTTCCAACACCACTCTCGCCAGTAATAAGCACAGACAAATCGGTGGGAGCCACCTGTATTGCAACATCTATGGCCCTGTTCAGACCATGCGTATTACCAATGATGCCAAAACGCTGCTTTACCTTCAAAAGTTCCATGAAATTCACTGTTTAATACGTGACAAAAATACAATTATATACTGACAAAGTTACCATTTTTGTTATTTTTAACGGCTATCCAAATATCCACACGCATTAATTCGAGGGGATTTGATATAATGATACAGCTTTTATTAAATTTGAGCACTTAAAAATTTAATACTATGTTGAATTTTGCAGGAATTATACCGGCGCGATATGCCTCAACAAGGTTTCCGGGTAAGCCTCTCGTTTCTATCAAAGGAAAAACGATGATTGAACGGGTATATAACCAGGCTTCGAAGGTGTTTAAGCACGTTGCAGTAGCAACCGATGATGAAAGAATAGAAACCGAAGTAATACGCTTTGGCGGAAAAGTAATAATGACTTCGCCCAATCACCAGAGCGGAACCGATCGCTGTTACGAAGCTGCATGCAAACTGCGCGAAAGTATGGGTATTAATTTCGATGTAATTGTTAACATTCAGGGGGATGAGCCCTTTATTCAACCGGTACAATTCGAAAAACTGATTCATTGCTTTTCGTTCCCCGATACGCAAATTGCTACTCTTGTAAAAGAAATAAATAGCGATGAAGACCTCAAAAACCCGAATCATGTAAAGGTTGTGATGGATAAAAATAACCGCGCTCTATATTTCAGCCGGTCAGCGATTCCCTACCTGCGTAATAAGGCGGAGAACGAATGGACTAAGCATCACACTTTCTTTACGCACATTGGCATTTATGCATACAGATTCGATGTACTGAAGGAGATTAGCAGCTTATCGCAATCATCACTCGAACTTGCCGAATCACTCGAGCAACTCCGCTGGCTCGAAAACGGATACAGTATAAGGGTTGAAAAAACCGATTTTGAAAGCATTTCCGTAGACACCCCGGAAGATCTGGAGAAAATAAACCGGATGAATTTGGCCGATTGATAGCCAAATCTATCTGGATAAAAAGTTATCGACAGTTTGCAGTAAAGTTTCCGGAAGAATAGGCTTGGAAATATAATCGTTACATCCTGAATCTATGCACTTCCGGCGGTCGTCGCTCATTGCATGGGCTGTTTGAGCGATGATGGGTATTGAAGCATTCATTTGCCTTATTTGACGGGCAATCTCATAACCATCCACTTCCGGGAGCTGAATATCAAGCAAAATAAGATCACAGGGGAACAGGCTAAAAACCTCCATTGCTTCCTTTCCATTCGATGCATGCCGTATGAAGCATCCTTGCTCTGACAAAATCTCGTATAAAAATTCATAACTAGAGGGGTCGTCCTCCACAATAAGGATGGTACGCCCCGTCCAATCGAAGTTTCCTTCCAAAGCCATCGGTTTAATGGATGGCTCCTGTACTTCACTGAAATTCAGCGGAAGCGAAAAATAAAATGATGATCCTTGCTGTCCATCGGATTCGACCCATATCTTTCCGCCCATCAGCTGCAGCAACCCTTTACAAATTGCTAATCCCAGCCCCGTACCGCCGTAGGAACGGGAAAAAGACTCATCGACCTGACGGAAACGTTCAAAAATCAACTGCTGCATACCAGCTTGAATACCTATACCAGTATCCTTAACAAAGAAAACCAATTGATCCGACGAATTATCCCTGAAATAGCCAAATTCAATTAATCCAATACTGGTGAATTTTACAGCATTGTTTAACAAATTAGAGAGCACTTGCTGCAAGCGTAAATGATCAGCAGAAATAAAGGCTTCTTCTTTTTCTAATCCATGACAGACTTTGATCTGAATGTTTTCTTTTCTGTGCTGAACCAGCTCAGAATCGACATAGCACTTTAATTCAGCGAAAAGATCGTACAAGTTAATCGATTTGATATTCAGCAGTATCTGATCTTCTTCGATCTTGGTTATGTCAATAATATCGTCGAGAATTTGCATCAGATGTTTGCCTCTGGAGATAATGATATTCAGGTACTGATCCTGCTTTTCCTGATCTAACCCGCCACGCAATAGCATTGCAGAAAACCCTATTATGCTATTCATTGGCGTACGGATTTCGTGCGACATATTGGCCAGGAAGGTTGATTTAAGACGATCGGACTCCTGCGCCTTATCTTTATTAATAACCAATTCGCGCTCCATAAGAACCCGATCGGTAATGTCGATTGTAGTAAATAAGGAGCCGGCGTATTTACCTGTTTTATCAGCTTTGGGTATGGCGTGCACCAATATATTTCTGCGATGTCCGTCGTATGGTTTCGTTTCGAGCTCAAATGTTGACTCAAGCAATGATTTTTGGGTTTCGATCTCCATTTCCAGTATGGAACGATTATGGTTATCGATAATCTCAAGAATATCCTCACCAATAATCTGCTTATCATCTTTCCCGAACAATCCTGCAAAAGAACGATTACAGAAGGTAATGGTATTCGCAGCATTTACACAACCAATACCCTCCGACACACCTTGCAAAATATCTTTCAGGAAGGAAGCCTGGTTATTCCCAGCCTGCCTCTTATTCTCCATAAAAAACAACAATATATAACCTGTCTGCTCAATAAGCGATAAGTATATATCATACGACTTAATAACTGAATGGTGTTGTGTAAGTCTTTGTGTATTGATCTTCGCTTCTTTTCCCAAGCGGTGCAGCAGAATTACCAGGTCGCTGTCCGAAAAAAAATTGTAATTAAATTGTTCCAGAAGATCAACAACGGAGACGTTTGCCACCTCCTTAAAGAAATCATTGCTTTTAATAACCACGGTATCAGCCATGTTAAAAACAAATGCAGGAAACGGAAGAACTGACAATACATCCATGTCAATCCGGACAGAGGATTGTAGTTTACTGTTGGTTGGGGTAGACATAGTAATTAGTTTAGTAAGTAGCTGCAATGATCTGTGCTATGCATAAAAATATGTATAGAGCAACAGATTGAAACTCTTCCTCATTTCATTACAGAAAAATAAATGTATAAAAAAGCCCAATAAAATAAAAATATTTCTTTGTAGTTTTCACCAATTAACTACCTGGAAATAAATTATTAAGTAACAACAACTATTCAGAACTATAAAATACTCAATTCCCTTTATAAATCTATGATTGCGCCAATGGTAGGTAATATAGTTCCCGACCCATCAACCGATAAGGTTTTTAAACTATATCGCTGCGGCGTACCCGAAGGAGGTAAAGGAATTCCATCAGAACTTGTTTCGCGTACCAACGGAGCTTGCTCATCCGACTTAAAGTTGTATACATTTTGAATATCAACATAGAAGCGCAATGTCCAACGCCTAAAGTAATAGGCTTTATCAACACGAATATCCAGCTGATGAAAAGGTTTCAGCCGAAGTTCGTTAAAACGGGAATAATCGGGATAAGCTCTGCCTTGCGCATCCCATGCACTAGCAAGGCTCGATTTCTCAAAGTCCCATGGCGTGTATGGTGTACCTCCAACAAAACGCCATTTGAAACCAACGTCCCAGTTCCGCTTTAAACTGCGAAGACCTGTAATATTTAATATATGCCTGTTGTCCCACGCAGTAGGGATATATTTATCAACCAAGCCCTTTGCTTCGCTCCTCACCAAGGTATAAGAAAGAATAAAATTGAATCCTTTAAAATTCTTGGTTTGAAAAAGCACTTCCATTCCAAAAGCACGACCTTCTCCAGCAGACAGCACTTCCTCATCACCAAACGAACCAAAATCTGCAGGTTTACTCGAGATAGAAACCGAATCGCTTACGGATACCGGATAATTGCGATAAAATTTGTAATAGCCTTCAACTGACAACTTGGATAGTGGATCAGGATAATACTCAACGCCAGCTACAAAATGATCCGATGAAATGTATTTTACTTTATTCTGTTTATTGATAAGCACTCCCTCGCTATTTTCAAAGCCAAGCAATGTATAAGGCGGTAGTTGATAGTACCTCCCTGTATTAGCTACTACCATCCATTTGGGAGCCAGGGAATACGATAACGACAAACGTGGCGAAAACTGACCAAACGGATTTCGCATGGCCGAATTGTAGTCATTTCCATCGGCTCGAAATCCGAAGGAAACGGTAGCCCTATCTTCCAGGAAATCGCGGCTTACCTGTCCAAAGAAGCCATATTTCAAAACATCCAGTGAAGCATCATAGATTAAATTAGTTCCATCGGCTAATTGACGTGCTGTATTATTCGAATACCTGGCGTATTCGAAATTGAGGCCTGCATTGATCTTATATCCAGCAGAAGTCCTAAGGTTGTATTCATACCTTAACTTTGTTTCATCTTCGTTGGAATCGTAGTCCAAAATTTTCATCGAATCGACCTCAACGTTCTGCCTATACTTATAATATTGGTTATTGAGCTGGTTACGACTTAGCACCAACGTATTAAATCCGTTATCCCTAAAATGCTTATACACGACTCCAACAGTGTAATTCCACTGTTCATAGTTTGGTAAGTAACCCAGAATATATCGCTGATCCTCAGTTTTATTTGCTTTGAGATTGAGCGTTGATTTATCAATAGCACCAATCCCAACAAATGTTAATTCGTCATGGGTATCTAAGCGACTTCTAACCTTAAACTGAAAATCGTTGTATGTCGGAAGAAACGGCAGCCCAAGCGCGTCAAAGAGAAATTGCAGGTACGATCGCCGGGCGGAAGCAACAAACGTGGTATTTTTTGTCAACGGGCCATCGAATGTAAGCGCAAGATCGGACGCCCCAACAGAACCCCGGAATTTCAGTTTTTCTTTATTACCATCAATCTGATTAAACTCAATAATGGAGCTCAATGCATTACCTCTGTTGGCGGGAAATGCGCCCGAATAAAAGTTTACCTCGCGAACGAAATCGATATTAACAATACTTACCGATCCTCCCGAAGCACCCTGAGTTGCAAAATGGTTCAGATTAGGTATTTCCACTCCATCCAGATAAAACTCATTTTCTGCGGCCCCACCGCCCCGAACTATCACATCATTACGCGACGACGGAGTAGGCGCTACGCCAGGAAACGCCTGTATTACACGGGCAATATCGCGGTTCGACCCAGGATTACGTTCAATTTCGTCAATCGTTATTCTGCGCAACGAAACCGGGCTTTCCTCCTTTTTACGAAAAGGCGACGCCTGAACGGTTACCTCATCAATTTTAACCTGCGTTTCTTCAAGGGTAATTTCAATGTTAACTTTCTTGGCATTGGTAACAAGTATAGGAGCAGAAATATACGTTTTGTAACCAACCGACGATGCCCTTAATTCAACGTAACCTGGTTTTATACCTGTAATACGAAAATTACCATCTACATCAGAAACTCCGCCAATTTGGGTACCCCATAACACAACATTTGCAAATGGTACGGGTTCGTTCGATTTAAAATCTACAATGCGCCCCTCGATTACACCATTATTGTCAGCTTGCCCGCTAAGGCTCAATCCTGAAAATACTATTATTATGCTGGCTAGAAGAAAACTTCGAAACATACGTTTAATTATTTATTCATTCAATTAAACAAATAACATAATCAAAAGTTCAAAAAAGCTATCCGAAGATTTATTTTTCGTCCTTTACAACCTGCAATGTATATAAGATTCCTTCTAATTGTCTCAGATAATTTCTCTTTTCCTTACGTGGAGCATACACAAACCCTTCAACAGTGATAATACGTTTGCGAGCGTCGTCCACTGTGGTAAGACTAACAAACGATCCGCCCATAAAAGCATTTTCGAGTTTCCATAAGCCGCGCATTTGCTTAAAATACCTGCCTTTATAAACAAACTCAGCAGCAATGGGCGTAAGAACCTCTTCAGTTTTCATATACGATTTTTCAACAGGGCCAGGAACATTCTCTTTCACAACCTCATTGCGCTTTTTTATCAGATTTTCGTCGCTCAATTGATCCTTGGATGTATAAGGATAATCCCACGCCGTAATTCCCAGTGTTACGTCGGGCGACTCACTGGCAATCCAAACAAAATGGTCCTTATTCACATCAAGCGAATAGGAACTTGGAACAGAAACCCAATAGTTGTGTTTTTTCTTCAAATCATCAACAACCTTGCGATTGGGAGATTTCTGATTAATCCTAATCCACCGGTCTATCTCTTTGAATGCAAACTTATTACGTATTGCTTCTCCCTCTCTTAAAACAAGGTTAATCATCGAATCCACCGAAGGAGCAACCAAATAACCAACCAATTGAGGAGAAGCCCACATATCATCCTTAAAAGATAAGGATGGCCGTGACGAAGGTTTAATACTTACAATCAATAAATTCCGGTGATTTTTGTAAACGCCCTTGAATTTATCATCCTGCGTTTGAATTAAATCGAAATAAGGTTCTTCCTGAGTAACATTTGGAACCTGGGCAGCCAGAACATAGCGCAGCGTATCACCTAAGGCTGATTCCCATTTTCCTTTGTCGATTACAACCAAAAGCTCGCCGGCTCCGCCGATAACCGATGGCAATCCCTGATTTCGAACTTCGTTGGAGCCACAAGAGCTAAATAATAATACGGAAAGTAGTAATGTAATCACAAATGCATTGCCTGTTTTCATCGCTAAATGTTTTTTAGTTAGTACAGATGTAACCCGCATGATGAATTGTCATCCCAATTAGTGATAGACGAATCATGCTCGCTCCACTCGTATTTTAAGTTAGTTTTTAGGTATTTTATGCCAAGGTTTCAACAAAAATCACACCAAGTTATATTTTAATTGGTAATCCAAATTACTAGCGCCTGTCCGGGAGCAATAAAATCGGAGGTAAGATGGTTCCATGCTTTTATCTCCTGGGGATTACAATTGAACTTCAGTGCTATTTTATGTAGGAAATCACCTTTTTCGACGTTATAAATAAGCTTCCGCGCTTTTACTTCCTTGGCTTTGATTGTATCGCCAGTAACAATCCGGTTTTCGAGTTTGAAATAGGGAATAATCAAATTCGACGGCAACACCAGAGGGAACTTTTTTCCACCTGGAATCAAATCGGCTTTGTAAACCGGATTTAACATACGAATCTGCGCTATTGGTATATGTAATTCGGCCTCAATTTGTTGAAAGCTAATCCCATAATCAATCATGATCGTATCCACTCCCGCAAAAGAAAAGATGGTATCATTCGGGAGGATATGATGTTGCTGCGCATGGTTCATGAGGTAATTCATGGCCAAAAAAGCAGGAACATAATTTTGTGTTTGTTCCGGCATGTAAGGAAGAATGTCCCAAAGGTTTTTTTTGCCGCCACTTCGTTCTATGGCATTACGAACAACACCCGGTCCGCCATTATATGCGGCAAGTACAAGGTGCCAGTCATTAAAGGTTTGATAAAGGTACCTGAAATATCGGCAAGCTGCATCTGTCGATTTGTATACGTCGCGGCGCTCATCAATGTAGGAGTCTATTGTGAGATCGAACATTGGAGCAGAATTGTAAAGAAACTGCCAAAGCCCTACAGCACCGGAGGATGACTTCGCAAAAGGGTCTAAGCCCGATTCAACTACGGATAAATACTTTAATTCGAGTGGAAGATCGTATTTATCCAAATAATATTCGAAAATAGGGAAATAGTGTTTGGACAAACCCATATAACGCGCTAAATCCTTTGGGCGATCCTGAATATACAAGTCTATGTACTTCCTAACCCTCTGGTTATACTCGATAGAAAGTGGTGTCTTGTTATCCAGTTGTGCAAATTGGTATTCGAAGAAAATGTCCGGATAATTTTTGATGGAATCCTGAGCCACAGCAAACGCAGACAACACAGCAAATACGCAAACAAACCATAATTTACGTAAACTTATAGCTATACATCGAGGACAATAATCCATCTTCAGGCTGCAAAAATAAAAACCTGCCATTCTATACGTAGAAATAATGACAGGTTTCCATCAATTGTAATAATTCTTTATTTCTTCTGCTCAAGTCCTTTTTCGGTTTCATCTTCGCCTTTGGCAGCTTTCTTGAATTCTTTCATTCCCTGGCCGAGCCCTTTCATGAATTCAGGTATCTTTTTCCCTCCAAAAAATAGAAGTAAAACGGCAAGGATCAATAATATTTCTGAAACCCCTAATTTTCCCATACACTAAAGTTTTATTGTTCTAATCCA
>DATALJ010000276.1:0-3758 GCA_036261135.1 Bacteroidales bacterium | reverse complement strand
ACAAACATTTAGCAGGTATGATTATATCGTGAAAGCATCTTATTTGGAGGATAATGAGATGGAAGCAATATTTTCGAACCGGTTCGAGCAGTTTATGCATTATCTTAATATTTAAATATAGAATGAAGTGTAAAGAGCCAGTTATAAAGAGCCAGCAATACGGGCGGCTTTGGTCCGAACTTTTGATAACACATTTGGCTCTGTAAATTATAAATAAATATGAAAATTGGTCTTTTCGGTAACAGGTTTAACGAAAGTTACGACGCTGTTATTTATCATCTTTTAAAGCGTTTATCCTCCAGAGATATTCAAATATCTATTCACCGTAGTTTTTTCGACTTTCTGGTGACCGAAAAAAAATATGCATTCCAATTCCAGGATTATTTCACAAACTATAATGATTTGCCTAAAGATCTCGATTTTCTGATTAGTATAGGAGGCGATGGGACCTTTCTTGAATCAGTAACATTAGTCCGCGATTCGGGGATCCCAATCGTAGGATTTAACTCCGGGAGATTGGGCTTTCTTGCTAATATCTCTTCGGCTGGTATCGATAACGCCATTGAGGAACTGCTTGATAAAAGATACGTTTTGGAACACCGCTCTTTGGTTGGCTTGTATTGCAACGAATGTTTATTTGGCGATTTTGCCTTCGCGCTGAATGAACTTACCATACAGAAAACTACTTCGTCGCTAATTACAATTCATGCATATATTAACGATGTTTTCCTGAACTCGTACTGGACAGACGGCTTGATTATTGCTACCCCGACAGGATCAACGGCCTATTCGCTTAGTGTTGGCGGGCCAATCGTTACACCCGATTCGCAGAACTTTATCATTTCGCCCATTGCTCCTCATAACTTAAATGTTCGGCCTATTATTATACCCGACTCAAGTATCTTAAAGCTAAAAGTCGAGGGAAGAACATCCAATTATATTCTTACACTCGATTCGAGGTCTGCCGAAATAGAAATAGGAATGGAGATTACGGTCAAGAAATCTCCTTTTCAAATAAATTTGATTAAATTGGAATCAATCGATTATTTTTCTACCTTGAGGAATAAGTTAATGTGGGGCGCTGATAAAAGGAATTAGAACTAATATGTTTATATTTAAAAAAAAATGCATTCTTTTGTACTTAGAATAATAAAATTTATATGAAGCTAAAAGGAATACTGGTAATTGCCCTTCTGGCAATATCAATAACTGGATTTTCCCAACGCTGGAAACTTAAAAGGTATGAAGTACTTTTCGGAGTAGGTTCTACAAATATCTACGGCGATATTGGAGGGACTGCCGATGCCAACAACTTATTTGGTTTAAAAGATATAAGAATCAACGAAACTAGATATTCTTTGTATGCAGGAGCCCGGTATAAAATTAAGAAGGACTGGGCCGTTAAGTTTAACCTGATTTACGGTAAAGGAGTTAGTGATGATGCCAAATCGAAAAATGAAGTTAGAGGCTATTCTTTCTCAACAAGTATCATTGAGCCTTCATTTCAGCTGGAGTATTCTTTTTTAAGTGAAGAACGAAAAGTTTCTTATTCCAAGCTCTATTCACGACGTGGAATGGTAAATAATTTTACAGTATTCAGTGCTTATGGATTTGCCGGATTAGGAGGAGTAATATTTAATCCTAAAATAGATTTGGGAGGAAAAGCTCCAGGCAATGGCGAATCTATCAGTGGCTATGGAAAGTTCTCTATGGTTTTGCCTGTTGGATTAGGTGTAAAATACGCTATCGATAAGAACTGGTCCTTAGGTTTCGAATTTGGCCGCAGAATTGCTTTCTCCGATTATCTCGACGGAATTACCACTAACTGGTCCGACTCCAATGATACTTATTACTTTGGCGTTTTGCAGGCTGTTTATAAACTAGATACCAATAGAAGAGGAATTCCTGAATTTTTGGTTAGAAAGAAACGTGCAATGAGAAGATAAATGGTAAAGTACCTGGTCTGGTTAATCCTTCTCGTATCATTGTCCTCAAATCTCCCGGCTCAGAAATATTTCGATTTATGATTCACGGGCGGCGCATCCTATTATTTAGGAGAGATAAATCCTTCCAGGCAATTTTATAAGCCATTACCCGCTTTTGGTGCTTTTGGCCGATTTAACCTAAATAACCGGCAAGCTTTCAGGGTATCTGTTAATTATATCTCGATAAAAGCGAGCGATGCCGACTTCAATAATGTTTACCAACAACTCCGAAACGCTACGTTCAGCGCTTCTTTCATTGAAATAGCCCCTACTTTCGAGTTTAATTTCCTGCCTTACATTACAAACAAAAAACAAAAAGGGTTTTCTCCTTATTTATATGGAGGGTTAGGATATACGTTTTTGCTAAGCGGTCCGGACAATAAAGGGAGCCACATTAACGTTCCTTTTGGGTTTGGGATAAAATACTCATTATCGAAGAAGGTTGGTATAGGCTTAGAATGGGGGATGAGAAAAACTTTTAACGATTATACAGATAATATCACCAATCCGGGAGGAGAAGAGATGAAATCGTCCTTTAATAATAATGATTGGTATTCGTTTGCAGGATTTTTTATATCTTTCCGCCTTAATGATAAAAGCGGGGATTGTCCTGTTTACTGGTAAAAACATTTGTAATGGCATACAGAGACGAAATAAAATTAGATAGGTTACCTGAGCACGTTGCGATCATTATGGATGGAAATGGACGTTGGGCAAAAAAAAGAGGAAACCAACGCATTTTTGGACATAAAAACGGAGTTGCGGCTGTTCGCGACACTGTTGAAGCTGCTGCTGAGCTGGGCTTGAAATGTCTCACCCTTTATGCCTTTTCTACCGAAAATTGGAGCCGCCCAAAAACCGAAGTAGATGCCCTGATGGGGTTATTAGTGCAAACACTCAGTTCTGAAACTTCAACCTTGATGAAAAATAACGTGAGGCTTAATGCCATTGGCGACATTGCCTCGCTTCCTAAAGATGTAGCCAGACAGCTTAATGATGTACTTCAGGAAACTTCAAGAAATACCGGACTGCTCCTTACTCTGGCTTTAAGTTACAGCTCACGTTGGGAAATCGCTGAAGCCGTAAAAAATATTGCCCGAAAAATCGAAAAAGGCGAATTATCTTCTAACGATATCTCCTGCGATTTGATATCGCAAAACCTTACAACAGCAAATATTCCCGATCCTGAGTTGTTAATTCGCACGAGCGGCGAATATAGGATCAGTAATTTTCTCTTGTGGCAGATTGCATATGCAGAGTTGCATTTTACGCAGACTTTATGGCCCGATTTCAGAAGAGACGATTTTTACAAAGCAATACTCGATTTCCAATCACGCGAAAGACGATTCGGGAAAATTAGCGAACAAATTGTTACCAATAATTAATTAGGCTTTACTAATGTTTCAAAAAATTATTATCTCCACCTTTTTATTTTTGTTTATAATGTAAGGCAGAAAATTAAACTCGAACGTAGGGGCTATTTCAATGAAAGAAGCCCTGAACGAAACATTGCGGAGCTGTTGGTAGACATTATTGAAGTCGGCATCGCTCGCTTTTATCGAGATATAATTAACAGATACCCTGAAAGCTTGCCGGTTATTTAGGTTAAATCGGCCAAAAGCACCAAAAGCGGGTGATGGCTTATAAAATTGCCTGGAAGGATTTATCTCTCCTAAATAATAGGATGCGCCGCCCGTGAATCCTAAATCGAAATATTTCTGAGCCGGGAGATTTGAGGACAATGATACGAGAAGGATTAACCAGACCAGGTAC
>DATALJ010000270.1:0-23179 GCA_036261135.1 Bacteroidales bacterium | reverse complement strand
TAGATTATCACTGCCATTTGTCGCCCAAGGATATTGCCGACGACCGTAAATTCGAGAATATAACCAAAATATGGCTCGAAGGCGACCATTACAAGTGGCGTGCTTTGCGAGCCAACGGTGTCGATGAAAAGTACATCACAGGTAATGCCAGTGATTACGAGAAGTTTGAAAAGTGGGCAGATACAGTGCCTTACACCATGCGCAATCCATTGTATCATTGGACGCACATGGAGCTGCAGCGCCCTTTCGGAATAAAAAAAATTCTAAAGCCAGAAACAGCAAGGGAAATTTATGACGAATGCACTGCAAAGCTTCAAAGTCCTGAATTTAGTGCCAGAGGTATCATCAAACAGATGAATGTTGAAGTAATCTGTACCACCGATGATCCTGTAGATACGCTGGAACATCATCAGAAGATTAAGAAAGACGGCTTTAGTACCAAAGTATTGCCTACCTGGCGGCCAGATAAGGCCATAGCTGTTGAAAACACAGAAGCTTACAACACATACATTACCCAACTGGAGAAAGCATCGGGATTAGCAATCAACAACCTCAACGAATTAATGGATGCGTTGAAAGTTCGTCATGATTACTTTGCTAAAAACGGCTGCCTGGTTTCGGATCATGGCATGGGTACTTTCAGCGCTGCCGATTTTAAGGAAAGCGAAATAAAGCTCATATTTCTTAAAATTCGCGGAGGCCGTAAACTTGACCAGGAAGAAATTGACAAATTTAAAAGCGCCATGCTGTATTACCTGGCAGTAATGGATGCAGAGAAAGGCTGGGCCCAACAGTTCCATGTTGGGGTTATCCGCAACACCAACACACGACTGTTCAAAAGCGCTGGACCGGATACAGGATTCGATGCAATGGGGGACTTTGAGATAGGAATGCCCATGGCAAAGTTTCTCGACAGGCTTGACGCAGAGAATAAACTTACCAAAACAATAGTGTACAACCTCAACCCACGCGACAATGAATTGATGATAACCCTGGCTATGTCATTCAACGACGGCACTATTCCAGGAAAAATGCAATTCGGCTCAGGTTGGTGGTTCCTCGATCAGAAAGACGGCATGCAAAAGCAAATGAATGCCTTGTCGGTTCTTGGCTTAATCAGCCGGTTTATCGGTATGCTTACGGATTCGCGCAGCTTCCTGTCGTACCAACGCCATCACTATTTCCGTCGTATCCTTTGCAACTTGCTGGCCAATGACATTGAAAATGGCGAACTTCCGCATGAGGAGATAGCTTTCATTGAGAAGATTGTTGAAAACGTAAGTTATTACAACGCAAAACAGTATTTTGGGTTTTAAAGTCCCCTCCTCGGAGGGGGGGTTGGGGTGGGTTAATTTGTATCGCACTAATTACCAACACACCCCTGCCCCTCTCAAGAGGGGAATTAAGGCACTTCTGGGTTTTAAAACAGCCTCCCTGGCTAAAAGATCTGTATTTAAGGGATTCCGGCCTTCGCCGGAATGACAATCTTAGCCATTTACTTCGCCTTCTTATTCAGCATTTCCTGCAATGCATACATTTCATCGCGTAACCTTGCAGCTTCAATAAAATCAAGTTCTTTGGCTGCTTTCTGCATGGATTTCTTTGTCTGATCAATGGCTTTCTCAAGTGCATCCTTCCCCATGTATTGAACAACCGGATCGGCAGCCACATTCCCATTATCCGTTTCGACATAATAGCTTACCTTTTCAGGTGTATGCTTTTCGGTCCTGTCACCAAGCATCGATGTAAGTGCCTTTTGTATTTGCTTAGGTGTAATATTGTTGTCTTCATTGTACTTAAGCTGCTTCTGCCGCCGGCGATCTGTTTCATCAATGGTTCTACGCATGCTGTCGGTTATCTTATCGGCATACATAATAACTTTACCATTTATGTTACGTGCAGCACGGCCAGCTGTCTGCGTAAGCGAGCGTTCAGAACGGAGAAAACCTTCTTTATCTGCGTCGAGAATAGCTACCAACGAAACTTCAGGCAGATCCAGCCCTTCGCGTAAAAGGTTTACGCCTACCAAGACATCAAAACTTCCGGCACGAAGGCCTTCCATAATTTCGACCCTCTCGAGGGTAACAATATCTGAATGAATATAACGGCATTTGACTCCAAGACGGATGAGATACGCCGAAAGCTCTTCGGCCATACGCTTGGTTAAAGTAGTCACCAGCACCCGCTCCTTCTTACGTATGCGTTGCTGTATTTCTTCCATTAAGTCATCTATCTGGTTTAGGCTTGGACGGACATCTATAACAGGATCGAGCAAACCAGTTGGGCGAATTACCTGCTCTACAATAATCCCTTCGGACTTTTCGAGCTCGAAGTCAGCAGGCGTGGCACTTACAAAGACAACCTGCCCTACCAGATTCTCGAATTCTTCGAATTTCAAGGGTCGGTTATCAATTGCAGCAGGCAGACGAAAACCAAACTCAACCAGGGTTTGTTTTCGAGAGTGGTCGCCACCATACATTGCCCTAATTTGGGGAACTGTAACATGGCTTTCGTCAATCACCATCAGGAAATCCTTCGGAAAATAATCGAGCAGGCAGAAAGGACGGCTTCCGGCAACCCTTCCGTCGAAATAGCGGGAGTAATTCTCAATGCCAGAGCAGTAACCCAGCTCTTTAATCATTTCCAAGTCATACGTAACGCGGTCTTCCAAACGCTTTGCCTCTATATGCTTTCCAATGCTTTTAAAGTATTCGGTTTGCTTAAACAAATCGTCCTGAATAAGACGGATTGCTGAATTCATGCGTTCGCGGGTAGTAACAAATATGTTGGCCGGATAAATCAATGCTTCGGCAAGGTCCTCAATTCTGCGGCCTGAGGTTGGATCAAACGAATAAATCTCTTCAATTTCATCGCCGTAAAAGATTACCCTGTAGGCAATGTCGCTATATGCGAGATAAATATCAATCGTATCGCCTTTAACCCTGAATGCTCCGCGCTTAAACTCAATCTCGTTGCGGAAATACAAGCTATCTACAAGTTTGTGAAGAAACTGATTCCGGGATATAATGAGTCCGCGCTTTACATAAATCGTATTACTTTCGAAGTCCTGCGGATTTCCTATACCATAAAGGCACGATACCGATGAAACCACAATAACATCGCGTCTGCCTGATAACAGGGCTGAAGTGGCGCTCAATCGCAGCTTTTCAATTTCTTCATTAATGGATAAATCCTTCTCTATATAAGTATCGGTGACAGGTATATAAGCCTCAGGCTGATAATAATCGTAATATGAAACAAAGTATTCCACCGCATTGTTGGGGAAGAATTGCTTAAACTCCCCGTATAATTGGGCAGCCAGTGTTTTATTGTGGCTCAGCACAAGCGCCGGACGCTTGAGCTCCTGCACAACATTAGCAACCGTAAAGGTTTTACCCGACCCCGTTACGCCAAGTAATGTATGGTACTTTCGGCCCTCGTTAATACCTTCTACAAGCTGCTCTATGGCTACGGGTTGATCGCCGCTGGGCTTGAATCCTGAAATCAATTGAAAATCCATACAAAAACATTTGTCAACAAAGATAAAAATTGCCGCCAAGATTATCTTTACAAAAGATATCTCACTTCTTTTTAGCATAACTTAAAACGCCTATATTTCGTAAACGTTTAAAAATTGGCTTTGAATTATTTTTTTCTAACTTTTTATCTCTATATTTAAAATGCAGATAGACAATTTAGAGGCTATAAAATCAACAGATTCCATGGAAAATGTTCATCATCAGCTTGTAAAGCGAATAGCTAAACTTGTACAACAAAATAAGGAATTGAGTCAGGAATTAAAAGACTTGCGTGTTAAGTATGAAGATTTACTGGATAAAAGCGAAGAATACGAAAAGATTGCCGATAAAATAAGCCATCAGAAGCTTAGTGCCGAAGAAGCCGCAGAGCGACAAGCAGCACTTAAATTCAATATGGTTACCGTGTTGTATGCCGATTTTCATGGTTTTCGTGAACTGATTCCCGAAGAAAACCCAGATAACCTGATTGATCAGCTCGATTCATTCTACATGAAATTCGATGATATCATTTCAGCGCATCCCATAGAAAAAATCAAAACCATTGGCGACTCGTACATGTGTGCCGGTGGCATTCCCAATAAAAATATTACCAACCCGATTGAAGTCGTACTGGCAGGACATCAGATGCTTCATCATGTTAGACAGGCGAATGAAGCTACCGGTCGTACCTGGGAAATACGCCTTGCTATACATACCGGCCCTGTTACTGCCTTTGCCAGCGGAAAACACAAAATAAGCTACGATATTAAAGGGGATACCGTAAATATTGCCAGCCGAATGGAATCGTCGGGACAAAATGGGCAATTATTTATTTCGGTTATGACTTACGAACTCGTGAAAGAATTTTTCGAATGCGAGTACTACGGCAAATTACCAGTTAAATACAAAGGAAACCTCGATATTTATAACGTAAAAGGTATACTTCCCGAACTTTCGGTAAATGGAGAAGGGATTGAGCCGAATGAGATGTTTAAAACGAAATTCGCGCTTATTCAATTCCACGATCTCCAGGAAGTGGTGCTGGACATCCTCGAAAAAGACCTGCCCTCCGATTTATACTACCACAATCTGAAACATACAGTAGACGTGGTTACCGAAGTGGAACTGATTGGCTGGGCCGAAGGAATATCGGACGAAGACATATTAATACTCAAAACTGCAGCCCTATTCCACGATATAGGCCATACCATTTCGTACGACGACCATGAATACTATGGTACAGAAGTAGCCCGCCAGATTCTTCCAAAATTCAATTATGCGCCGGAGGAAATCGAAAAAATTTGCCAGATCATACAATCGACCAAGCTGCCGCCACAACCGAAGAATATTCTCGAAGAAATTATCTGCGATGCCGACCTCGATTATCTCGGACGCATAGACTTTATACCTGTTTCTAACACACTTTTCGAAGAACTGCATGTGCGAAACAAGATAACCTCGATGAATGACTGGAACAAAATGCAGATAAAGTTCATTTCTTCTCACCAATATTTTACACAGACCGCTCGAAAATTAAGGGAAGTAAACAAACAGATTCAGATAGAACGCATTAGAAGTCTTCTTACAGGTGAATAATCGTTAGAATTAATTTTAAAATCAAAGCATTGTTCGGCGATGCACAGTACAAACATGCAATCGAACTTGCAACACCATTAGATTACCACTTGATTTGCGAACAAAAATGAACTAAATTTGGTTTACAGTTTATGTCTTAGCTTTCCTAAACATATCAAAATACAACGCTTTCTATGATTTGAGTTTTACACTTTAAAAAAGATTTTTTCCTGTAAGATTTGTATTGAGATTTTAAGTAACTTACTTATAAATTACTTTAATGTTGGATACATTACTAAAAATCAAGGAACTGATTGAACAGAACAGAGTTCTTGAGAAACGGAATGAAGAACTCAAAAACCTTGTTGACATTAATCTCAATAAGCAAGCCGAGACTTCGTCCGTGCTGCCTTCCGACATTCTTGGTAAACAGGAGATCGAAAGTCTTGTTTTCAAATTTTTCCAGCAATATAAGGTACCTTCGGCTGTTTACGATAAAGACGGGAAACTCCTTTTCTCAATTGGCTGGAAACGACTGTGCAGTAATCAGGTCAAACATAATGCTACCGCACCATGCTGCGAAGAAGGCGTTACGCAATTCATACATATAAAACCAGCCGAAAAATACTATCACCACCAATGTAACCATGGTTTTAATGCCTTAGGATTTCCTATTGAAATTAAAAGCAAGACATTCGGAATGCTTGTGATTAGCCAGTTTTTCAATTACGGCCAAATTCCCGGTGTCGATGCTTTCAAGGATTGGAAGGACTATCAGCCATTTAACGAAGACAACTTTTCACTCTTATTAGCTGAAATACCTGTTATAAAGCCTTCCGAACTCGAGAATATCATTAGCCAGGGCACGTTGCTTGCCGAAATGATTTCGTTTATTGGCAACAAAAACCTCGAATTTTACAAGCGCTTTAATCATCAATTGGAGAACGAACAATTATTTAACGCAATAAAAATAAAACTTGCCGAACAGGAACAGATCATTCAATCCCTGATAAGCAAAATTACGCAACACCACGACTACGTGCAGGAGCACACCATAGACAAATCGACCCTGAAAAAGGAAATCAAATCGCTTACCGGCCGTTTGGATCATACCGAAACCATCCTGAATTCCATTCTTACCTCAATTCCTTTGGGAATTACCTTTGTAAAAAAGAATACAATTACATACGCCAACGATCAGATTTACAAAATAACTGGGTACACCATTAAAGAACTGATTGGCCGTAATCCGGGGTATATCATAGCCGATCAGAATGTGTGGAAGGAAATATTATCGCTCACGTCCGAAAGCTTTATAGAAAAGGAAAAGACCACATTCGAAATTATACTGAATAAAAAGGATAAAACAACGTGTACAGCACTGGCATTTGTTTCTCCTCATGATATTAATAATCCGCAAAATGGCTTTACTCTTAGTTTTTTAGACATTTCGGAAACAAAAAACATTCAGGCACAGCTTCTCGATGCCAAAGAAAGAGCCGAGGATGCCGATAAAATGAAGAATGCCTTTTTGCTCAACATGTCGCACGACATAAGATCGCCCCTAAGCACCATTCTGGGTTTTATCGATCTTATTGTAGCCGGCTCTACCTCCGATGAACAGAAGAAAGATTACGCTGCAGTTATTCAAAGCAGCGGAAAAAGACTGCTCCGAATGATCGATGATATCGTCGACATGTCGTTAATCAACGCCAACCAACTGGAAATTAAGCGTAAAATGTTCCCCATCAATCCGCTTATGAAGGAAATTTATTCCACATTTTCAGGGTATATGAACAAGAAATGTAGTCCTGATCTCACGTTGCGGCTTTCGATTCCTTCCGAAGAAAAAACAGCAACTATTTTTAACGACGACATTCGTATAAAACAAATATTCAATAGCTTGCTGAAAAATTCGCTTCGGTTTACCAGGCTGGGATATATTGAAATTGGTTACGATATAGGCAACAAAATAACATTCTTTGTTAAAGATACCGGCGAAGGAATGAAAGATGAGCAACTGACCCATTTGTTCTATAACAGGAAAAATAATGGAGAGGAAACCTACACACGCAAACATGGGGAAACTAGCCTTGGGCTTACAGTAATAAAGCGGTTAACAGAGCTCATGGGTGGCGAAATGTGGGTAGAATCGGAATTACACAAAGGAACAAGCGTGTATTTTTCTTTGCCCGGCCCAGTCCCCGAGCAAACCCTTAAAACCCTTCAGCATGCTTCTCCAGGCAAAATGCTCGCTGCCCACGACTGGAGCAATAAAACCATTTTAATTGCCGAAGACGAGGAATTAAACTTCGAATTTCTCAAAAGATTGCTTTCTCAAACCAAAGTGAATATTGCCTGGGCTGAAAACGGCCAAAAAGCTGTGGATTATTTCAATAACACGCCCAATATCAACTTGGTTCTGATGGATATAAAAATGCCTGTATTAAATGGAATAGACGCAACCCGGATAATCAAAGCAAAAAACAAAGACATTCCGGTTATTGCGCAAACGGCTTATGTGCACGATGAAAATAAAAAAGCCATTATGGCGGCGGGTTGTGACGAATTCATCCCAAAACCCATAAACACTGCCTTTTTTATATCGGTACTTGAGAAATTTCTTGGAAACTAGCTCCTCGACACGGGAATGGTAAATTTAAATTTACTACCCTTCCCCAGTTCACTTTCTACCCATATTTTTCCACCATGCCGTTCAACAAACTCGCGGCAGAGGATCAAACCCAAACCAGTTCCTTGTTCATTATTAGTACCTCGCGTGGACACCCCAGAGGTTGAATCGAATAATACAGGTTGTATTTCTTTGGCAATTCCTATCCCATTATCCTCAATCGTTATTTCTATATAGGAACGCTGGTTAACCGACAATATAGAAATATGCCCGTTCTCGGGAGTAAATTTTATGGCATTGGAAATGAGATTTCTGAATATGGTAAGAATCATGTTCGGATCGGCATAAATTTGCGTCGAAGGCTCAATAGAAATGCCTATAGTTATATTTTTATTATGTGCATTGATATTAAGCAGATTCATGGTTTGCCTGATAATCTGCGACAAATCGACAGGTTCCGGTTCAAAAGTAATTTTTCCCGTTTGCGCGCGCGACCAATGCAAAAGATTCTCGAGAAGGTTATTTCCATTCAGCGATGCGGCATGTATCAGCTGTATGTATTTGGAAATCTTTTCCTGCGGCAATTTATTGAACTTGAGCATCAGCAACTCCGAAAATCCCATGACTGTATGAAAAGGGTTACGCAAATCGTGCGCTATAATGGAGAATATCTTGTCTTTCGTAGCGTTTAAAAAAGACAGCTGCTTATTGGTTTCCTCCAATTCGGAGGATTGCTTTTCGATATATTTCTGTTTTTCAATAAGCATGTCGTTGGACTGCTTCAGGTTTTCCGTTTGGGCAAACAATTCGGCAGACTGATCTTCGATTCGCTTTTGTCGCTCCATTAAAAGTTTGTTGGTTATCTCCAACTCCTTTGTACGTTTTTGCACCAGGTAGTTTAGTTCCTTTTCGCGGCTGCGATAATAAGAAAACCGTATATAATAAAGAATTAAAGCAATCAAAAGCACCACGAGACCGATAACCACTTTAAACCACCAGGTTGCCCACCACGGAGGGGTAATAACAATTTTTAGTGAAGTACCGGTTCCATTCCAAACTCCATCATTATTCGAGGCTTTTACTCTAAATATATATTTTCCCGGGCTTAGGTTCATATAAGTTGCTTCACCTATATTACCGGAATAATTCCAATTCGTATCGAAACCCTCCATTTTGTAAGCATATTGGTTCCTTTCGGGCGAAACGTAATTCATCGCGGCGAATTTGAATTTAAAAATAGAAAGTTTATACGAAAGCGTTATTT
This sequence comes from Bacteroidales bacterium, assembly GCA_036261135.1. Classification (GTDB taxonomy): domain Bacteria; phylum Bacteroidota; class Bacteroidia; order Bacteroidales; family JAAUTT01; genus JAAUTT01. The sequence continues at coordinate 14,190 of DATALJ010000270.1, read as the reverse complement.
CTTTGGAAAGTGCAATATTTTGCTTAAGCGGCGAATTCTCTGCTCCTATGGGAACCGACTTATCCAAAACAAGAAAGTCAACAATACGAACTTCGGGAATGTAGGTATTATCTTTAATGCTATCCGGATGAAAATAATTTATTCCGTTAGAACCACCAAAATACATCCAGCCTTTGGAATCTTTGAAACCCGCACGGCGATTGAATTCATACCCCTGAAGACCGTCGGAAGGCGTGTAGTTCTTAAATACAGGCTTTGAAGGATATTGTGTAGCACCTATAAATTTGGAAATACCTTTGTTGGTTGCCACCCATAAATTTCCGTGATCGTCTTCCTGAATTATTTTAACGGTGTTATCCGATAATCCGTTGCTTGTTGTGTAAGTTTTGATTTTATTGGTTCGCACATCCAAAACATTGAGGCCGTTATCGGTTCCAACCCATAAGTTCTGGTTTCTATCCTTATGCAGACAAATATTTATATCGCTGCTTATGGAATTGGGATCTTTCGGATTGTGGGCGTAAGAAATCATTTTTTTACCCGGAGTAAACAGATCGACAGTTTTGATAGTAAGTACCCATAGCTTGTTATCGGGTGCACCGCAAATATGCGTTACATAGCTGGGCGAATTTGATGGACTTTGGTTATTATAATTTCTAAAACGCAGTTTATCCCTGTCGAAAAGAATTAAACCACCTTCTAAACTGCCTAGCCACAGATTCTCCTTTTCGTCTTCGTAAATCGTAAAAATAATATTGCTAGGCAAACTTGTACTATCCGCCGGATTATTCAGAAATCGTGTAAATGTCTCCGATTCATAGTTAAATTTATTTAACCCTCCTCCGCGTGTACCAATCCAGAGATTTCCCCGCGAATCCTTTAATATGGCCTGTATCCAGTTCGAACTTATACTTTGGGTATTAAGCGGGTCGTTTAAAAATGCTTTTACTTTACCTGTCTTTTTATTTACCTGGTTCAAGCCATTGTCTGTTCCCAGCCATATGAAATCCTTCTCCTCTAAAAAAGTATTCACAAAACTGCTACTGAGTGAATACCCCGGCTTCTTACTGTTAAAAGCCATCGAGAAGCGCATGGAAGAACGATTAAAAACATTCAGTCCTTTGGAATAGGTTCCTACCCATAAATTGTGTTGCCTGTCTTCTAACAAAGCATAAATGGTATTATTTGCCAAAGTAGTTGTAACTGCGGGATCATTCTTATAGTGAAGAAATGTTGGATCGCCTGAATCAAACTTTTTCAAATCAAGGCAATCCAGTCCTTCCGTTTCGGTACCTATCCAAAGGTTATGATCCGAATCCTCTAAAAGTGATAGTATACTACCCTCGGAGATTGTTTTTTCATTAAGCGGATTATGCCGAAAGTACCTGTAAATTACATTTTTCGGTGCATCCTTTGAATTTACAAACAAATAGAGCCCCTTATCGGTACCTACCCAAAGTCGGTTCTTATAATCAACCCATAATGCCGCTATCCGATTCGAATTTATTAGTTTATTTTCTTTATTATCAAAAAGATAAGACTTAAATATATCGTTGGTCTCATCCCAATAATTAAGTCCATTTATTGTTGCTACCCAAATCCGTTCATTTTGGTCCTTTACGATACTCCGTATAAAATTGTTGCTCAGGTTTTTTGCTTCCTTTGTATAAACTTTCAGATTGTCGGTATGTGTATCGTAATAGTATAAACATCCATGGGTACCAATCCAAAGGTTTCCCTTTCTATCCTCAAGAATATTTGTAACAACCGATTGAATGAATTTAGGTTTGAACCTGAGAAAACGGTCCAGTTTTCTGTCGTATAAATCCATCCCAATGAAAGTTCCGATCCAGAGATTTCCTTTGCTATCCTCAAAAATATACCGTATATCGCTATTGTTTATAGTATGTTTATTTGAAGGATTGTGCTTATAAACTACAAAATTTTGCCCATCGTACCGATTTAAGCCGTTATCGGTTCCAATCCATATAAAGCCGTAAGAATCCTGAAATATGCAACGAACCTGACCTTGCGAAAACCCGTTGTCTGTTGTAAGATGCTTAAAGCGCATGTCCTGTTTTTGCGCACTGCATTCTAATATTCCTGACAAAAGCAATATTAGCGTAATTATTGTTCTAAGGAACCCCATCCGAAAAATCATATTGTTGCTTCCAACCAAAATGATAGAATTCATGTAACCAGTTTGTACTTAAAATTATGTTTTTTTTAGAAATAAACAAATAAAAGTTACACGTAAGTACCTTAAATATTAAGAATATCGTTTAACTTACAAATGGAAGTAGATTGGGGGTATGTATAATCAAAAATGTATTTTACTTAACAGAAAACAAAAAACCCTGAAATCGCTTTCAGGGTTTTGCAAGGGATTACCCCAGGTATGATTTTAGTAATTTGCTTCGCGAAGTATGCCTTAATCTGCGAATAGCTTTCTCCTTAATCTGGCGAACCCTTTCGCGGGTTAAGCCGAATTTTTCACCTATTTCTTCGAGGGTCATTTCCTGAACACCAATACCGAAGAATAGTTTAATAATATCGCGCTCCCTCTCAGTTAAGGTAGCCAGTGCTCTGTCGATTTCGCGGGTAAGTGATTCGTTTATTAAGCGACGGTCAGCATTGGGTGAGTCGTTATTAATTAAAACGTCAAGCAAGCTGTTATCTTCGCCTTCCACAAATGGAGCATCTACCGACACATGGCGTCCAGAAACACGCAAGGTGTCTGCAACCTTTTCTTTCGGTAATTCAAGAAGATCGGCTAATTCCTCTGGAGATGGAGTGCGTTCGTTTTCCTGCTCAAATTTCGAAAATGCTTTATTAATTTTGTTCAGAGAACCTACCTGGTTCAATGGTAAACGTACAATACGTGACTGTTCGGCTAAAGCCTGAAGGATGGACTGACGAATCCACCAAACTGCGTAAGAGATAAATTTAAAACCTCTTGTTTCATCAAATTTTTCTGCTGCCTTAATTAAACCTAAATTTCCTTCGTTAATTAAGTCAGGTAAGCTAAGCCCCTGATTTTGATACTGTTTCGCAACAGACACCACAAACCTTAAGTTGGCTCTTGTTAATTTCTCTAATGCTAACCTATCCCCTTTTTTGATCCTCTGCGCCAACTCAACTTCTTCCTCAACAGTGATTAGTTCTTCCTTTCCAATCTCCTGCAGGTATTTGTCGAGCGAGGCACTTTCTCTGTTCGTAATTGACTTAGTGATCTTTAACTGTCTCATCTTCCTTCCTCAAAAATTTGTGCGAATTTATGGTATTTTAATTTATTATTCAACAAAAATGATGCCTGTTTCACAACAAAAAAGACTTGCAAATGCAAGTCTTTCGAAAGAAATTTTTATCTTGCATTCTTATTTTATATTCCAAAAGCGTAGTAAGCTACAACTCCATTGGGATAAACCCCTTCGACGTACACACCTCCTTTAATACCTTCCAGAATGCGCTTTACATCGTCGATTGTACCAACAGGTTGATTATTAATACTTAATATAATATAACCTTTTTGTACCCCTTCGGAACGTAATTTTCCGGGGCCAATTTCTACAACCTGAACGCCGTTTCGTATTCCCAATTTTGAGCGGTCAGATGGTTTTACTTCGGCCAGTTGCGCACCAAGTATGGATATGACTTCATCCTTGGTTACAATTTTTGTTGTTCCTTCCATGTTACGTAAAGTAACCAAAATTTGTTTCTTTTTATTATCACGTAATAATACAACTTCTACTTTATCATTTGGTCTATAGCGGCTTACTTGTTCCTGAAGCTGCGATACGCTGTTTGTAGGCTGTCCGTTAATTGAAACAATAATATCACCTTCCTGAATGCCTGCTACTTTGGCTGCTCCATCTTCGCTTAATCCGGCAACATAAACGCCTTGCTGTACGTCAATATTTTTTGTTTTTGCCAATTCCGAATTAATATCCTGAATGGTTATACCCAATAATGCACGCTGCACCTTTCCGAATTCAATAAGATCGCCTACCACCTTACGTACAATGGTTACCGGAACAGCAAATGAGTTTCCAATATAGCTCCCAGTTGGTGAGGCTATAGCTGTGTTAATACCCACAAGCTCTCCATTGGTATTCACTAAGGCACCTCCACTGTTACCAGGGTTTACAGCAGCATCCGTTTGTATAAACGATTCAATACCTGAACTACTTGGCGCTGATTCTCCACGTCCGCCTAATAAATTAAGGCTTCGGGCCTTGGCACTAACAATACCGGCTGTAACCGTTGATGTTAAATTATATGGATTACCTACTGCCAGCACCCATTCACCAACTTTAAGCGCATCCGAATTTCCATAAGGTATAAATGGAAGATCCTTTTCATCTATTTTCAGGACAGCCAGATCGGTATCGGGATCGCGACCAACCAGTTTAACCTTCTCGTATGTACGATTATCATTTAATGTAACCTGTATTTCTTCGGCATTATCAATTACGTGGTTATTTGTTACAATATATCCATCATTCGAAATGATTACACCCGAGCCAAAGCCAGCTACTGGTTGTGGTCGCTGGTTCCTGTAACCAAAAAAATAGTCAAAGAAATCATTTCCTCCTCCATATCCTTTTTGCATCGAAATGGTTTTAACATGCACCACGGCATGAATCGATTTTTCAGCCGCATAAGTAAAATCAACCCTGTTACTGTCGTAATTTGATGATAATTGCGTTAAGCGAGCCGGATATTGTTCGGCGGATACAGTATAGGATTTCCTTTCAAAAAAGTGAGTGTATGCAAACAATGAAATAAGTCCCCCTGCAACTGCCATTAATACAAATCCCAAATATTTACTTGTTTTCATATGTTTAAATTTAAATTTCGATCATTATTAATTTTGATTGTTGCATGCAAAATAACGACCAAAAAAGTAAATATGTTTCTTGATACTAGCGTTTTAACATAATTTAACAGGAACTTCTTCGATTAAGAAATTGTAAAATAGCACGTAACACATTTTTGTTTTAAAAAATGTTAATTTTTTTTTACAGAAAAACCTACTTAACCAGATAAATACGAATATTTTACAACTGACAATTTATCAATACCCCATCCCTCGTATATGCAGGCTTAAAAGACAAATTGACAGTTAATCTTAGACTTTGCCTTTCACTTCGCTTATATATTTGTCATAATACTTCTGAATAAGTGTTTGACGGAATGCTTCAGCCTTATCAGTTCTCAGTTTATAATCCGTTCTTGATTCATCCTTTCCTTTGGGGGCAAATAGATCGGATTTACCAATCTCTTCTTCAAATTCTTTAGCGAAGTAGCGCTCTACAAATATTTCCGGCTTTATTTCCCAAACCATAATTGTATTATCTGACGATCCTGATATAAATGTATTGCCCGACGGGTGAAATGCCAATGCATTTACGGCGTCTTTATGTCCAATAAAGCTGTAAATAAGGGCTCCGCTTTTAAGATCCCATAATTTAATAGTTGCATCCTGCGATCCTGTTAACAGATAGGAATTATCCGGACTAATAGCCACACTGAATACAAATTTTTCGTGTCCCGGATAGTTTCTGATTGTTTCGCCGGTTGTTGCATCCCATAAGCGAGCGGAATTATCTGCCGATCCGGAAACAAAATATTTGGAATCGCTCGTAAAAGCTAAATCGTAAATATTAGCGCCGTGTCCTGTAACCGTTTTAAGAAGCGTACCCGACGAAGCATCCCATATTTTAATAGATTCGTCGAGTGAACCACTGACAAGCAACTTATTATCGGGACTGTAAGCAACAGCTAATGCATTCTTCTGATGCCCAGACAGGGGTGTAAGTTGTTTTGCTGTTGCCAGATCGGTAATACGAATGCTTTTATCGTACGAACCAGTGGCAAACCGGTATAAGCCGGGATTAAAAGCTACTTTCCATAATGCAGTTACCGAACCAGGAAGTTGTTTCTGGAACTCGCCGCTGGTCTGATAAACCCTGATAGACTTGTCTCCTGCAGTATACATATACTTCATATCAGGCGCAAAAATTATGGTTCTTACTCCGGCAGTGTGTCCTGTAAGCGTTCTTAGTTCTTTCATACCAGGATACGACCATATGACGCATGTTTTATCCTCAGCTCCACTTGCAAACATACTCCCGTCGTGCTGAAAAGCAACAGAAAATATTGCACCCTGCTGTTTTTTAATAACATGAACAGGTTTCTGATCTGGGAAAAGCTGTGAGAAGCTTATACCACTAGCAAGAGTTGATAAAACAATGATTAATAATGATTTCCTGGTTACAACTGCAAGTAAGTTCATGATAGTGAGGGTTAATTTCTATAAAAATTTTCTGTTCCGGGGAAAAACAGCTTCTTTCTGGCTAATTCTTCGGGATAAAGGAAGTATTCGATGGTAGCTTCTGCGCAAAGTTTTTCTTTGGCATCGTAAAGATAAGTATTGAGAATGGCAGATTTACGCTCCGCGCTTTTTACGAATGACTTAAGAACGATTTCGCTGCCATCAATAACTACAGGTCGAAGAAATTTAATTTCCAGTTTAGATGTAACGCCTGCTGTTCCAACTTTGGTGTATACGGTCCAACTGGCTATTTCATCCAACAAAGTGGTTTGAATACCGCCATGAAGAATGTTTTTGTAACCTTGATAACGCACATCGGGCATCCAATGGGCTTCAATATAGTCTCCCTTATCTGTAAAACTCAGCTTAAGGCCATGTTCATTATGTGGACAACAGCCAAAGCAGTTATATCCTTCCAATTGAATAAATGGATTTGATAATTTCTGCGATTCTTCCATTGAAAGATTTTTTAACGAATTTAACTAAAAAAAGAAAACCGCCTTGTGGCGGTCTTCTCTAAATATCAATTTTTGCGTATTTGGCATGTTTTTCAATGAATTCGCGGCGAGGAGGAACATCGTCGCCCATGAGCATAGAGAAAATGCGATCAGCCTCAGCGGCACTCTCGATTGTTACCTGGCGGAGGGTCCTTGTTTGGGGATTCATGGTTGTTCCCCACAATTGTTCCGCATTCATTTCACCAAGACCTTTATAGCGCTGTACGTGAACTGAACCTTCTTTTCCTTTTCCAATATCTTCTACTGCTTTGACACGCTGTTCTTCGTTCCAGCAATACTTTTCCTGGTTACCTTTTTTAACCAAATAAAGCGGAGGAGTGGCGATATATAGATGCTCATTCTTAATCAAATCCTGCATATAGCGGAAGAAGAAGGTCATCATCAGCGTGGTGATGTGGCTACCGTCTACGTCAGCATCGGTCATTATGATAATCTTGTGATAACGGAGGCCTGATAAATTAAGCGCTTTGCTATCCTCTTCCGTACCAATACTTACACCGAGCGCGGTAAATATGTTGCGAATTTCTTCGTTTTCGAATATTTTATGCTCCATGGCTTTCTCCACATTGAGAATCTTACCACGTAGCGGCATAATAGCCTGAAAGTTCCTATCGCGGCCTTGTTTAGCCGTTCCACCTGCTGAATCTCCCTCAACAAAATAAATCTCGCATACAGCGGCATCACGTTCCGAGCAGTCGGCTAGTTTACCAGGAAGTCCTGATCCCGAAAGTACCGATTTACGCTGAACCATTTCGCGTGCTTTGCGTGCAGCATGACGAGCAGTGGCAGCAAGAATAACCTTTTGAACGATGTTCTTGGCATCGCGTGGGTTTTCTTCGAGGTAATTTCCCAATGCTTCGCTTATTGCTACATCCACGGCACCAATAACTTCATTGTTTCCTAATTTGGTTTTGGTCTGTCCTTCAAACTGTGGTTCCTGTACTTTAACAGAAACAATAGCCGTTAAGCCTTCGCGGAAGTCATCTCCATTAATATCGAACTTTAATTTCGAGAGCATACCTGACTTTTCGGCATAAGCTTTCAGTGTACGTGTTAAACCTCTGCGGAAACCGGCAAGGTGCGTACCTCCTTCTATTGTATTGATGTTATTAACATAAGAATGAACGTTTTCCGAGAAAGACGTATTGTACTGCATAGCCACTTCAACGGGTACGCCACCCTTTTCGGCTTCAATACATATTATATTTTCTGTGAGTTTTTCACGGTTGGCATCCAGAAACTGAATGAATTCAGCCAATCCTTTTTCTGAAAAGAAGGTAGCTGAACGGTATGATTCTGATGCTTCATCTTTCTCACGTTTATCAGTAAGTGTAAGATTGATGCCCTTATTCAAATAGGCCAATTCCCGAAGGCGCGATTCCAGTATTTCGAAGTTGTAGTCTACAGTTATAAATATGGAGCCATCGGGCTTAAATGTAATTGTGGTACCTCTGCGATCGGTGTCACCAACTATTGAAATATCAGCCAATGGTTTTCCACAGGAGAATTCCTGCATATAGTGTTTACCATCTACAAAAACCTCAGCTTTTAAATAGGTTGACAAGGCATTAACGCATGAAACCCCAACACCATGTAAACCTCCAGAAACCTTGTACGAATCTTTATCGAATTTTCCGCCGGCATGAAGCACAGTAAGAACAACTTCAAGCGCTGATTTCTTTTCCTTTTCGTGATAACCAACCGGAATACCTCTACCATCGTCTTCAACGGTAATAGAACCATCTTCGTTGATAAAAACTGCTATATTTTTACAATGACCGGCTAATGCTTCGTCAATGGAGTTATCCACAACTTCATATACCAGATGATGCAACCCTTTCACGCTTACATCGCCAATGTACATAGCAGGACGTTTACGTACGGCCTCTAAACCTTCAAGAACCTGAATACTATCTGCTGAATAACCATTGCTGGCGGGTTTTGGCTGTTGGCCTTTCGAATTTGAACTATCCATTATATTTTTTTACTTATTTTTATATGGCTATCGCCTTCGCTATATATTAAAAATCAATATATTATGCGTAATTTCCGCGATTTTTTAAACCATGTAAATATAGTAAAACAAGGCTGATTTGATGCGATAATTTCAACCTAAAATGAACAAAATATTAACACTCCGAAATATTTATCTTTCTGCAATTTACATATTACAATGAATAGGTAATTCCAAGCATAAAATTAAAGCGCTGGGTCGGATAAAATTTCCAGACCTCGTATTTGGATGCGGCAATATTGTTCAGTTTTAACCATGCTGAGAGAATCTTGGTATAACGGTATTCAAGGCCAAGGTTGATATCGGCAACACCAGACAGCTCTTTTACTTCATTTTTAGGAAGCTTGGCATATCGTTTTCCCATACCAATGATGTCGATATTGGCGATAATCTTGTTACGCAAATTGTATGTTGCAGAAAGCGTCAAATCGAAGTTGGGTTTATGCCATGCCTGCGCTTCGTTTGCCATTTGATACTGGTAAAAATTAACATTCGCGTTCAGTCCAATGCTTTCGTTGATCTGGTAATTCAGTTCTCCACTTACGGTAACCTGCGTATAATCGTCGTACACCACGCCAAACTGATTCAGAATAGGCGATGTAGAATCATTTACAAAGAAATACTGGTTCTTTACCCTTGAAAAATCGAGCTTTGCCACGTACGAAGCTTTGGAAGCAAGGCTGCCCTTTAATCCTCCGTAGTTTCCCATGCGCAGGTAACTGTTATTCACCAGCAAATTGGGGCGAATAAAAGGGTTTTCGTAAAAAATATCGGCATAGGAATGCTGTTTAACCTGTCCACGAACACCTATAAAACCAACAAGCACATTTTTGGCTATGTTTATGTTTATTTCAGCCTCGGGATATAACCTGAGAGTTAATTTATCGGCCTGATTCTCGAAATTGATATCCAAGCCTGCACGCACATTGTACTCTGAAGTACCGAAAGTGGCAAACGGATGTAGGGTAAAGCATGTGTTGGTATAAGTAACTGTATCGAAAGCGCTATTCGGTTTTAAAACATTGAGGCTTGCATTCAGCCCAAGCATAAGCATTTTATAGCGTTGCATTCCTTCCGCTGCAAAGCTAATCGCATTCTGATTTTGCTTAAACCGGTTCTGCATAAATTTGTAGCCAAATGCCACATTGTACGAAAGCTTTGAAGAATCTGCATGAGAAGAGCGTATTCCTGCATTAAGAGCCGCTAAAAATAAGGTCTGGCGTATTTCTCCCTTTTCGAGGACTGTATCTATAGCTGGATTATAGCCATATTGATAATTTGTATTTCCTGAAATACTTCCATCGCCATAAATGTAAGAGTTCTTAAAAAAACGTTTTCCAAAAACACTGGCCTGCGTTTCTGAATAGCCGGCATAAACCTTGTCGTCGTTGGCTAATTTAACCTTTCCGGCCGAAGAATGATGGTGGAAGTAAATCCCGGCACTGTGTTTCTTAGAACGGAGAGAGTTCACATACAGCTCACCCAGCGGTGTTCCGGTGCTACCAATGCCTAACTTGAGATAACTCCTGTAAAGCTTGGTAAGCGGCATGCTCACCATTTTGGCTGCATTGATAGGATTTACCTGATAGTCGGTCTTAATCATTGCCGGTACAATGGAATAGCTAAAAGCCGGTTTTATAACAACCGAATCGTTGATTTTAGGAAGAATATTGATCTTATAAGCATCGGAAACAATGGGTTCGTAAGGCTTAACAACCTCCACTTCCTTTTTAATTTCCTGAGCCTGAATGAATGAAAGAGGTCCAGCAAAAAACGCACTGGTTAATATTATAAATTTGATCGCCTTCATCGTTTAATGAGTTTACTGAAGTTTTTGGTTATCAAGGTTAATTTCTACGTCCGATTCCTTCTTTTTTTGTGTTTCAGTCTTTTTCGAAGTAATCGCTTCTTTTTTCTGTTTGGCTTCGTCGATTATTCCATCGTTTGGTATTTCGTAGTAATCGATTAAACTCTGTAAGGTTTGAATAGCCTGGAACTCATCCTTATTGTCCATATACAGGTTGCTAAGGAGAATGAAACTTTTACCTAACCAAAACTGGTAAGGTGTATTTTTCTTAATAAAATCGAATATTTCCTTCTCGGCGAGTTCTTTCCGGCCCTGATCATAATAGGTTTTGGCAAGCAGATATTTACATTCCGCTCCCTCGGCGCTTTTCACGTCTTTCGATACAGCTATGAGCTCGGGAATAGCGTCATTTACGTTTTTGGTTTCAATGTACGATTTTGCTAACACGTAACGGGCCTCGCGTTTAACCTCATCCTGAATTCCGGTTGTAGTAAGCACAGTCTTTGCACTTGTTGTAGCATTGTTATAATCGGCCAATGCAAAATAACAGCGCATTTGACCTACACGTGAATCAATAAGGGCTGTTTTCAGCTCCCCTTCCTGCTCCAATTGCTTAAATGCAGCGAGAGCCTTGTCATATTCCTTCTTGTTATAATAGATTTTAGAAGCTGCGTTTAATGCCTGACCTGTGAACATGCTACGCGATGCCGAAATAACCGCTTCGAAGCCCTTCAATGCCTCGTCGTAGTTCTTACTGCGTAAGTAACAATCGGCTATATAGAAATTGGCGTTGATTACAAAGCTCCCGGTAGGGAATTTCTCAATATATCGTTGGAATTGAGGAATCGATTTGCTGCAATCGCCCGTCATATAAACGTTTTCTGCCGCGGTATATGTTAAAGAATCCTGCTCAGCCTTGCTTACATCGCCCGATAAACCAGATTTATCGAGGTACGCAAAATAAGAATCAACATCATTCATATCCACATAAACGGTTTTCAAACCCATCGAAGCATCTCTGGCATAGGAAGTACCGGGATATGTCTCAATAATCTTTTTGTAATATTCAGCTGCTTCCTTGTTTTTATCCTGATTATAACATATCAAACCAAGTTGAAGCATTGCTTTAGGAACATAGCTACTCGAAGGATAATCTTTAATGAGCTTATTAAAAGTTTCTGTTGCCTTTTGCGAATTATTGAGGCTGATGTAAGCACGGCCCATTTCAAAATAAGCATCATCAGCATATCCTGAAGTTGGGTAACTGCTCAAAAGCTGATTTAATGTAGAAACCTTCTTCTCAGGTCTGTTCACCAGTCCTAGCGCAAAGGCTTTTTGGAACAGCGCATAATCAACATCAACAATATTCAAGGCTATCGATTTCTCATAATTTTCTATAGCCACCCAGTATGCAGGTTTCATAAACTGGCAATCACCTATACGGTTGTATGAATCTGCTACCGTGTTGCGCTTTGCTTCTTTTGCCTGACTGATGTACTTTTGGAACCATTCCATTGCTCTGTCATAGTCCTTCAGGTTGAAGTAACAGTAAGCTATGCTATAGTAGGCCATGGGATACTCCTCCAGCGAATTCACACCTGGCGAACCCAGAAACGTATTGAAGAGATTATTAGCCTCTTTGTACGATTGCAGGCGGTAATACGATTCAGCTTTCCAGTAAATAGCCCGGGCTGCAAGTGTTTGATCGTATTCGGCAAATTCAAGCGATTTATCGAATAACACAATGGCATTATCGAACTCCTGGTTATTATTGAGCTCCAGCCCTCTGAAGAAAGCGATGCGCTGATAAGCCCTGCGAATGGTATTGTCTTTGGTCTTTATTTTATCAAGCGACTCAAGTGCTGCCTTATAGTTTTTGGTGCTCATGTAGGCTAATACGAGGTAATTGTAGGCCTCATCGCTACGTTTGGAATACGGATACAACTGAATATACTCGTTAAAAGCCTTTACTGCTTCGTTGAATGGGTTGATAGACAATTCGTAGGTAACTACGGCATAGTTAAACAGCGCATTTTCCTTGATGTCAGGACTGTAATTCATCTTAGCAGCCGATGAAAAGGCCAGTCGGGCTTTCTGTTTTTCGCCTGTTTTAATGTAGCAGTCGGCCAGATGAAAGAGTGCATTCTGAGCCAAAGCATTGTCGCCGTAGGCAATTTGTTCGAAATAGCGAATGGCATTTTTTGTATCGCCAATTTTATAATAAGCGAAACCAAGTTCGTAGCGGTCTTCGGCGGTCATGCCGTTTGACTTCTCGGCATATTTTTCAAGGTAAGGAAGGGCGTCATTGTATTTTTCAATACGGTAATACGATTCGCCAATCATTTTGGCCATTTCTCCCACGCGCTTCTCTATTACAGAGTTCAGGAGAGGTGGCGCGTACTCTACCACCTTATCGTACTTCTTTTGCAGAAAATAAATCTGTGTAATATAATATGGCACTATAGGAGCAAAAGTCTCATCGTCGCGAAGGCGCAAAAAACCTTCGAGTGCTGTTTCGTAATTCTTCTGTTCGTAAGCAATATGAGAATAATAGTACAGCGCAGCCGCAGTATACTTCGAATCCTTATCTTTGATTTCATAGAAATGTGGACGGGCCTTGTCGTAGTTCTGTGTCATGAAATAGCTGTAGCCCGCCATGAAGTGGAATTCTGTGTTTTTATCCTCATCCAGGTCGGAAGCATCGGTTTTCTCGAACCATCCAATCGCATCAGAAAACTTCTTATTGTTGTAATAGTGACGACCCATATTATAAGAGGCCTCATTTACCTTATTACTTGCGGGATTGGTATTAATAAAACTTACCAACAGATTCTCTGCATCGGGGTTAAACAGTTCGAGTGCACACAAAGCAGCGTAATATTCGGCATTGGACCTATAGACTGTATTCTTAGATTGTGGATTTTCAATTACTTTATTAAAGAAATGCTGCGCGGTAGAATATTTCTGCTTTTGATACAATTCCATAGCCCTGGCGTAATCCTGATCAGGTACGGAATATATCAGACTCCGCTGACCGTAGGTGGCACAAGCAAGAGCAAACAAAAGCGTGACTAGAACAAACCGTTTTATATGCATACGAATAGATTGTTTAATGATAAATCGGGTAAAAATACTCATTAATAACGCAAGAGATGGTAAAAAATGATGCGATAATATTAACATTTCGCTGTTAATTACTTTACCGCTTGTATTATCCCTGCATACACATTTAATTATGCTTGAAAATATATTTGGTTTACTTTTGTAAAAAAACAACCCATGAGCTTGGACACGATCATTGAATTTACAAATGCTTCGATTTATCAGAAGGAAAACCTCATTCTGAAGGATGTTACCTTTACTATGGATAAGGGCGAATTTGCCTATTTAATTGGCAAAGTAGGAACGGGAAAAACCAGCCTGATCCGAACCATTAATGCCGAAATACCGCTTAAACAGGGCGAAGGCATTGTGGCCGGTTTCAACCTTCGTAAAATTAAAACCTAGCAAATCC
>DATALJ010000268.1:0-21558 GCA_036261135.1 Bacteroidales bacterium | reverse complement strand
CTACAATAAGCAAGGCATAATTCGCATTGAGGCTTTGAAAGACCTGTCATTCCGGCGAAGGCCGGAATCCGTATGTGTTTCGTAGTAGACGGATTCCGGCCTTCGCCGGAATGACAAAGTACTTTATACATAGTTCCTTGTTAAGGGGGCTAGGTGAGGCTTCAAATCACCGCCTCATCCGACTGTATAATTCCATTCAAAAGCGCATAAATACTGAGTCCTGATATTGTTTTAATCCCCAGTTTGGCAGTAATGTTCTTGCGGTGCGAAATAATGGTGTGTATACTGAGGTTGAGCATATCGGCAATTTCTTTGTTCGTGTATCCCTTGGCCACAAGCCGGATAACATCCTTTTCGCGCTCGGAAAGCGAGCTGTCAGAATGCTCATCGTTCTGTTTAGGATGAATAATAGCATCTATCTTTTTCACAATATCGGTCTTTGTATCTCCCAGGGTAATACTGTCTTTTGTCCAGTTTTTGTATTTACTTACGTTATTAGATGGCGTTACCGCAATAATATCGATGAATTTTGGAACCGTAAATGTAGAAGGCAAAAGAGATAACAACTCATCCTCAATAATGAAAGCCCCAGTGGCATTATTAAGCAAACCTTCTAACTGCTGTGTGTTCGTTATTTTCTCAAACATCGATACATTTCCAAATTCCTCCATGATTAAGGAACCAAGAGAACACCGGAGAAGATATGCGTTTACAACTACATGAATTTGGATATCGTTCACTTCGCAGAAATTTCGTGGGTTGGGTTTAGTATGGCGGCTTCTATTTCTTTCACCCGCGGAACAAGGATTTTATCTTCGATGAGTGAATGATCTTTTACATCACGTTCTAATTCAAAAAGTTCGAACAGTATATTGTAAACCGTATTTTCGTTTTGAAGTGGCGGTAGGTATTTGATGAGGATGTTGTTCAGATCATTGAGTTTTTCATCCACATTATCGTGTTCCTGAGCGTATATCGAAATGTGGTTGGCCTTAATCAATTCTACATACGGCCTCTTGTCCTCCATTGAATTATGCACCTTCTCAAGCTTTAGAATATACGGGAATACGTTATCTTCTTCACGCATAATATGTTTGTGAAACTCCTCATGATACGATACAAAAAATTTCTTGACGAGGACAATGTCGTTTCTTCCCGGATTATCGGCAATAAGACTGTCTACCAGTGTTTCAATATGAGGAATACGGTCGTTTAAATAGTAATTGTGTGTTTTACGAAGGTATTCCACAATGGTACTCACCGGAAACTTAAGCAGGCTGTCAGTTGTAAATTGTTCTTTGGCTATAAAAAATCGAATAATCTCAACAAAGAAGGGTGTATCAATATGGTATTGCTCACAAACCTCAGCAATTGTCTTATCCCGGAATCCCAATTTTATTCCTAAACGGCGTAAAATGGAGAGAAGATGCATGTTCAGGTGTAAAACGTCTGCAAGTTTGGTGGTTTGGTTAATCATACCTTTATTTTTTTTGATAATTCTGAAACAAAACCATTGACTAAAAGTTGCAAGGGATGCAAAATATTGAAAGTGGCATACCTAATAATTGTTATAAATTTTTATTATATATAATTGATTTATAGTTTTTTGAAATTTTTATTCATGTTATAGTACAATAAAAGGTTCCGAAAAATCCCAACATATTGCGATTGTGGAAAAGTTGCACTACAGATAGCTTTGCCAGAAAAATAAGAATGAAACGGTTAATTTTAAGTTTGGTTTTGGCGGGGGTAGCTTTGCATAGTATTATTGCACAGGAGAGGGAGAATGAAGCATTGACGTTTGAGGCGAGCTTTTTGGGCGATGTAGTAAGCAATTTCAAAGGAGGAATAAAGGAAGGACAAACGGGTATTGGGTTGATTCACCTAACAGCCAATCTAAATACCGATTTTGCTAAGCTTTGGAAGGGAGGTAATTTCTTCATCCATGCACATCATGTCGTTGGTGGCCACCCATCGGAGCAATTAATAGGCGATATACAGGTAGCATCGAATATTGATGGATTTACCAACCGGTTTATCTATGAATTATGGTACTCACAGAATATCCGGAATGTCACACTCTTTGCCGGATTGCATAATTTGAATGATGTATTTCATGTAAGCGAGAATGCATCGGTATATCTGAATAGTTCGTTCGGCATATCGCCCAGTTTATCGCTCAATAATGCGATATCAATTTACCCCGTAACTACATTGGGCGGCGTTGCGCGTTGGGATACCGATAAACTGTCCATCGTAGGCGGATTGTATAATTTTGGTCACGCCTTTGCTGCAGAAAACCAATTCAATATAAAGAACCATGTTTTCAGGGATGGCTTTTTCTCTTTGTTTGAAGTTCAATACCGTATAAAAAACGGAGACGAGCCAAAGGCAGAGTTCAAGTTTGGAATAACCTATAAGCGGTGTGCTAACAATCATGCACATTTTACAGAGGAGTGTCCTGAAAAGAGCCAGTATAGCTCATATTTTCTTACGGACTATACTTTTTTCAAGTCAGTTACAGGTAAGTGTCTTGCTGCATTTGTGCAGACCGGGTATAGCCCTGGTAAGTACAGTTATTCTCCGTTTTATCTGGGCACAGGTGTTAATCTGAAAGGCTTTTTACTTGGCAACCATATGGACGAACTGGCAATAGCTTTTGCTACTGCCAGAATCAACCATTATAAACAGGATGTATCAAAGTATGAGCTTTTTAAAAGTGAGTCGCTGATTGAGCTTACCTATAAAATTCCGCTATATAAGAGGATTAGTCTGCAACCCGATTTGCAATATATTATCAATCCTGCTGGTGCTGAGGGTTCTCGAAATGCGTTCGTAGGATTACTGCGTACAGAGATAGTTTTTTAACATACGATCGATTAGACAAAAGAGATTATGAGATTATCAGAATTAAAGAACGGGAATAAGGCGATCATATCTAAGATTCATGGGACAGGTGCATTCCGCCAGCGAATTATAGAGATGGGCTTTATGGAGGGGAAGGAAATTGAAGCTATTAAGCGGGCTCCGTTAATGGATCCCGTGGAATTTAATATAATGGGCTATAGTGTATCGCTAAGGCGGGCTGAAGCTGAGTATATCGAAATACTTTCGGAGGATGCATCGCTACTTTTGTCGTCAACACAAGCGGAGGGCATTACATCCGATAATTACTACAGCGCAGGCAAGGATTTAACGAATATTCGTGTTGCATTGGTAGGGAATCCCAATTGTGGCAAGACTACGCTGTTTAACTTTGCATCAAACTCGCACGAAAGGGTTGCTAATTATACGGGTGTAACGGTTTCATCAAAGGAAGCAACTGCCATGGTTGATAAGCAGAAGATCACAATCGTGGACCTGCCAGGTACTTACTCACTTTCGTCTTATTCGCCCGAGGAATTGTACGTAATTGACTACCTTACAACCCAACGGCCCGATGTGGTAGTGAATGTGGTGGATGGCTCAAACCTCGAGCGTAACTTGTATTTGACCACCCAACTTATCGATATGGGCTTGCCTGTAATCATTGCGCTGAATATGTATGATGAAATGGAGCTCAATGGCGATAAACTGGATCACAGGAAATTATCAGACCTGCTCGGAATACCTGTAATACCTACTGTTGGCAAGAAGGGGAAAGGTGTTAAGGACCTATTTAAAAAGATAGTACGTATTCATAGAGGTGTAGAAACGCTGAATAACCGCATTTCGTTACGCTATGCTCCTGAAATAGAAACGGCGGTAGACGATTTGATAATTTCTCTCGAAAAAATCGAGAGTCAACGCTTGTTTCCAAGCTTATCGCTTCGGTTTGTTGCGCTCAAACTATTGGAAAAAGACCGCTTTATTCTCGAAAAAGTAGAAAAAATAAGGAATAGCAGCGAAGTAATAGAGCAAAGTAAGACAAAGGCTAAAGAAATAGAAAAGCACTTCGATAAAGAACCGTCGCACCAGCTTACCGATGCACGTTATGGCTTTGTGGCCGGTGCATTAAAGGAAACCTTTGCGCCTGGTACCAGAAAGTCGCAGGAACTAAGTCATAAGGCCGATAAAGTGGTTACACACCGCCTCATTGGCTTACCCATATTTTTTGGATTGATATGGTTTATGTTTTACGCTACTTTCAAAGTTGGAGAATATCCGGTAGGCTGGATTGAAAGCCTTTTGGCATTTATTTCGTCCGGAATTGGTTCGCTGTTGCCGGAAGGATTGGTGCACGATTTATTGATCGATGGAATTATAGGTGGTGTTGGAGGGGTAATCGTTTTCCTTCCCTCTATTATGATATTGTTCCTGTTTATTTCTCTTATGGAAGACACGGGGTACATGGCTCGTACAGCATTTCTTATGGACAAAGCCATGCATAAAATGGGTCTTCATGGTAAATCGTTTATCCCCATGCTGATGGGCTTTGGTTGCAATGTGCCTGCAGTTATGGCGACCCGCACTATCGAAAGCAAACGCGACCGCATACTAACCATGATGGCCATCCCATTTATGTCGTGCAGTGCACGTTTGCCTGTATATGTCTTGTTTATTAGCGCTTTCTTCCCGGTATTTAAGGGAAGTATTCTGTTTGCTATTTATCTGATTGGTATTATGGCGGCATTCTTTACTGCCGTGCTGTTGAATAAAACGGTATTTAAAAAGGCTGAGATTCCTTTTGTTATGGAACTTCCGCCTTATCGGTTGCCAACGCTTAAGGCTGTTTGTAAACATATGTGGTTCAAAACCATGTTCTTTCTTAAGAAGATGGGAACCATTATCCTTGTAGCATCCATTGTAATATGGGCTTTGGGATATTTCCCACGCGATAAAAAGGCCGAATTACAATACACCAAAAAGGTTGATCAGGTTGAAACATCGTATGGTAAAGCCCTTTCTCAAACAACAAGCAAAGAACAGCAAGTAAAACTTACCACTGCGAAGGACAAGGAAATTTCGGAACTTGAGCTTAAATATAATGCTGCCCATATTGAACAATCATACATCAGTAGGATTGGTCAGTTTATAGGTCCAGTATTTGAGCCGCTTGGATTCGATTGGAAAATGTCGGTAAGCATTCTTACCGGGGTTTTGGCAAAGGAAATTGTTGTAAGTTCTATGGGAGTATTGTATCATGCAGATAGTGCAGCTGATGAAACCAGCGCATCGTTGATTACCAAGCTTCAGCAAAGTCAGAAGGAGTCGCAGACACCTCTATTCGTTTATTTCGGGTTTCTGGTGTTTATATTGATGTATTTTCCCTGCATTGGAACACTTACGGCTATCCGCAAAGAAACGGGCAATGTAAGCTGGATGCTTTTCGAAACGGTATACACCACTGCTATGGCGTGGATTGTTGCTTTCGCCATATTCAGGATTGGGATGTTTTTTATTTAGTTAAACATGGTGTAGGCAGAATATGGTTAATTCAAAAGCATACGAAGATGTCATTCCGGCGAAGGCCGGAATCCATTTACTACGAAGAGGATAGGGATTCCGGCCTTCGCCGGAATGACAAACAGACCATAGCGCAGACTTTTTACACAACTACTTTGAGGCAATTGAAAGTGACCTATTTCATGTAAAATCTTCTACCTTTGCAAAATCAAATTTGGATGTAATGGCAAAATCGAATATTGTAAAGGTTGGAACGGTGCAAATGGCTTGTGTTGCCGATAAAAATACCAACGTAGAAAAGGCAATCGTTGAAATCAGGAAGGCAGCTCGCGCAGGTGCACAAATCGTGTGTTTGCAGGAGCTCTTCGCTTCGTTGTATTTTTGTGATAAACAGGAACATGCAAATTTTTCACTGGCAGAAGAAATACCGGGCGAGACCACTTCGGTTTTGCAGAAAGTTGCTAAAGAAGAAGGTGTTGTAATTATCGCCTCTTTATTCGAACGCCGTGCTGCCGGACTTTACCACAATACCACAGCCGTGATTGATGCGGATGGCGTATATCTGGGCATGTACCGTAAGAACCATATTCCCGACGATCCTGGCTTTAATGAAAAGTTTTACTTTACACCCGGCGATACTGGTTATAAAGTGTTTGATACCAAGTTTGCAAAAATAGGTGTACTCATCTGTTGGGATCAATGGTATCCCGAAGCAGCCCGTATAACAAGTCTTATGGGTGCCGAAATCCTTTTCTTCCCCACAGCTATTGGATGGGATATTACCGAGAAAGATGAAACCATGAATAAGGAACAATACCAGGCATGGCAAACTATTCAACGTAGCCATGCTATAGCCAACGGAGTACACGTTGTGTCTGTAAATCGCGTGGGTATTGAGGCTGGTACACAGTTCTGGGGTGGTTCATTCATTGCTAATCCGTTCGGTTCTCTCATTTACCTGGCTTCGCACGATAAGGAAGAAACAACAGTTCACGAGCTCGATCTTTCCAAATCCGACCAATACCGCACCGTATGGACATTCCTCCGCGACAGAAGAATTGACACCTATGATCCGATACTGAAACGTTTTCTTTAATTTGAAAATGTGATAATTTGAAGATTTGAAAATGCAAAAACCCGATATTTTCAAATCTCTTCATTATCTTAAATTTTCAAATTCTCTAATTTTCACATTTTCAAATCAGAATTTATGAACAAACCGCATTCCCTGGGTTATACCTTTCCTGCCGAATGGCACAAGCACGAAGCAACATGGCTTACATGGCCTTATCTTGACGATTCTTTTCCTGGTAAATTGGATATTGTGTATCCTTTTTACACGCAGTTTATCAAGGAAATATCGCTGGGCGAAAAGGTCCGCATTAATGTTCCGAACGATTGTGAAAAGGAGAAGTTGTTGATGTTGCTCGATATTGCTAATGTCGACCTCAATCAGATTGAAATATTCATGCATCCCACCAACGATGTGTGGTGTCGCGATCATGGTCCGGCCTTTGTAATCAGCCCTTCTGCCAAAGATAAGAAGGCCATTGTAAGCTGGGAGTTCAATGCCTGGGGAGGTAAATACCCTGCCGATCTCGATAACACGATCCCTGATAAGATTGCGGCTCATTATAAACTTCCTGTATTTCATCCCGGAATTATTATGGAAGGCGGATCGGTTGAGTTTAATGGTAAAGGAACTATCCTGACCACTACAGCGTGCTTATTGAATAAGAACCGAAACCCTCATCTTTCTCAAAAACAGATAGAGCAGTACCTGTGCGATTACTATGGCGCAGAACAAATACTCTGGCTTGGCGATGGCATTGCAGGCGACGATACCGACGGCCATGTGGATGATATAACACGCTTTGTAAATGAAGATACCGTGGTTACTGTAATTGAAGAAAATTCCGGAGATGAAAATTACCAACCCTTAAAGGAAAACCTAGAAGCTTTGGAAAAAATGCGTCTGCTCAATGGCAAACAGCTTAACATAGTGGAGTTGCCCATGCCCAACCCGGTTTATTACGACGAAAGAAGATTGCCAGCTTCGTATGCTAATTTCTACATAAGCAATGCAGCTGTTATTGTACCCACATTCCGCTGTGCTTACGACGAGGTTGCGCTTGATATTTTATCGGAAGTGTTCACCGATAGGGCTGTGGTAGGAATCGATTCGGTGGATATTGTATGGGGACTCGGAAGTTTCCATTGCTTAAGTCAGCAGGAACCGATGGTATAGAAGAGGTTGTTTAAATAAGTTTGTCATTCCGGCGAAGGCCGGAATCCATTAACTACGAAGATTATACGGATTCCGGCCTTCGCCGGAATGACAGCTTTTTAGGACAAATATCCTATTTTTACCATTTATTCGCAGGGAGCTTTATTCACATAATTGTTGTCCCAGCATACAGAGCCAGTCCCATCGCTAATTTTACCGTTGTGGTTGGTACTGCTCCAATCGATGGTGTACGTTTTGCCATTCATCTCGGGATTATTCGCATTACTAATAATGTGAATATTGAAATACCTGTCGTATGTGGTTCCTGCATGTTTACCAAATTCAATATAGCCACCCTTGTTTTCATCTCCGGAAATAACATTGGTATACCTGAGTGTACCCACAGCTTCGCTTTCGTATGTCCAGTTAATTTTAAGGGCTTCCCCAATCTGAGGGTAATAAATGATCCACCATCCACCGCTGCGGTCTGCTGCCGATCGTCCTTCGAAATATTTGAAAGCGGCATCTCCACCTACCCGGGTAATGTTCATTGCCCAATCTACTGAATCTTCAACTATTTCACCGGTTAGTGCGGCTTCATACGTGTCTGAAGCAAAGGCAAACTGATAGGTCCATGTATATGTGTTCTTTTCAGCATCGAAAACGGGTTTGTTTTCCAGTGCTTTCTTAAATGAATATACAGGTAGCGCAGTATGTACAACCGCTTTCACTGCCCAATACGAAACAACAGCCCGTGCCGTGCGATAATAGGTAGTATCATCACCTATAAGGGCCGATTTCTTTTGTGTGAAAGAAAAATCCATGTCTACAGTTTCTGCCGGCGGAAGCGTCAAACCAGCTTCATCATCGTCCTTTTTGCATCCGGGGAAAATAAAAACACCAGCAGCTAAAAAGCTCATCAACAATACTAAAATCTTCCTTTTCATGGTTATGGAATTAATTAAATCAATAATGATATGCAACATACCATTTAACGAAAAGCTGTGGAAAATGTTACTGTATGCCTGATGGTCCCAAATATGGAGAAGCATAACAATATAAGCAACCAGAGTAACATTTTTTAGGGGGCCACCCACCAATGTCTATAGAAGAAGTGCACCCACATTGGGCTCTGCTATGCGGTTGTTTATGTGATATTTTTTGTGTTTCCGGATTTAACTTTTCCAACAGCAATGCATCAATGCAGGCGCTTTCAGCAAAGCCAGATACGCAGCAGGCTTTTATTGAAACATTGTATTTCTGCTCTAAACCCGTAATATATGTTTGCATTTGCTGTCTTTCCTGGAGATTAGACGAACATATTTCGAAGCCTCTCTTTGTAAAGCGGTTATTTACTTTCTTGTAAGCATCTTTTTCGAGAAAACTGAATGCGTAATGCGCAATGTTTAATTTCACGCATTCTTTGATAATAGGCTCAAGGGAGGCTAGGTTGCTATATAAAGTCCCTTTGAAATCTTTAATGCGTAAAATAGGATCAATTCGCAGCTTAATTCTTTCAGGGCTTTCAACTAAGGCGATTACTTTATTCAACAATGCGAAGGCTTCGGAGGCTTCGGGAACATTAGGTTCGAGTATTAATGGTTGGTCCCGGTCATCAAAACCCACCACTTTTTTCCCCATCCCGGTAATGGTAAGCTGGACGTAAAGCTGAATGTTAAGTTCTTTTAGCTTCAGAAGAAATGCGTACAATGGGTCTTTTAAGAGTGAGGCGGGGTGCTTGGTCCATAGTACAAGCGTGTGAATTTTAACGTTCTTAGCTAACCTATTTTCTACCTCGCGGATTAATTCGATGGGATAAAAGGCAGGCATGTCCGTCATGCGCGATGCGCTTAGAACTACACTGGATCCAATTGATGACACAGTTAATTTTGCTGGAATAATTTATAGGGCGTGTATCGTTTATCCATATTTAGTCCCCCCCGGAAGCGATATGCATCTTTGGAGTCGGCCACCGTGCTGTATTTAATTGCTTTTGATTTCAGCGATGAAGCAGTTGGACTGATTCCATTTATATAATTGAGCATTCTTTTCAACAGAGGCTCATTAATATCTCCAAGTTTTCCAAGGTTGGTAATATCTTCCTGAAGCAAAATATTTGGTATATAGCCTCCTATATAGTCAGTGATCCCGTCTTTATTGGCAACTTTAACTATAATGGGTTGCATAGCCCAGGAATGATTAGGGTTTACGTTTCCATCGTTGTCGATATAATCCTTAACTGTTACCGAACCAACGTATTTACCTTCGGTGGTGTCGCCCAGTATGACTACCTGCATATATGGCTTCAATCCACACATAAGCACTTCGCCTGCAGAAGCCGTATTGTCCGATGTAATAACATGCAGCTTGCTTAAATTCAATGAGTTTATAGGGTAATTACTGGTTTGGTTATTGGCGGAGGTGTATTCAACCTTATCGGAGAAATATCGCTTAAAATAATCAGTTCCGAAACGTTGAGCCAATTGATTTTGAACATTGTTATTGTATACGGTTTGCATGAAAACCTTGCTTTTGTCGGTAGTATAAATCATGCTTGCCAGATCAATCATATTATTTTCGTCGCCTCCCGGATTGTAGCGAAGATCCAGTATTAACTCGTTAATTCCTTTGATTTTGAATTTTTGAAATACATCATTCAATGCTAGGCTATAATTGGCTATGAATGTATTATATACCAAATAACCGATCTTTTTGTCATTGATTGTGTAAACGGTATCCAGATAAATAGGATTATCCTGAAATTCAATTGCAGTAAGCGGTACATTGCGCCCGGTTGAAATAAGCGTTTTATTTACCAGTGTATCCACATTAACTGTATAAGTTTGGTTGTCGAAAAGCAGGCTTTGGTAATTATCAATTGTAAGCTTTGTATTATTAATACTTGTAAAAAAGTCCCCACGCTTAATGCCCGCTTTATCGGCCGGTGAATCTTTCATTACATAGCGTACAAAGCCAAATACATGGCTATTATCTGTGTATAAACCCAGACGGAAATCCATTCCATTGGTTTTGTAAATACCTTTAAACTGGTTTTCGAGGCTCACGTAGTCATCTACTATCCATGACCAGTTATCTACTTTGCCCGGTTTATAAAGCAGCGAATGAAAAAAATCTTCGTGATCGGCCTTCGAATTAAGAAAATAATCGAGGGCAAATTGGCCGCTGTAGCTCTTTTCCTGTAGCTCCGGAACATTATCTAACCATAGGTAGTAATAATTCAGGCCGCTCCAGATAAACCGGTTTATTTCATAATCGATTTCGCTAAGCTTTTCGCTCGTATCCTTCTTACATGATGAAAACAGTATAGTTCCAGTGAGTATACAAAGCAGGAATAAAAGAGTATTACGGTTCATATGATTTAATTTACTGGGTGTTTGGAAAATGACACTTCAAACGATATAACAAAATTATTAATTTTTGTAGCTATTTTACCTGATTCCAAACAAATCTCCTGAATGTTTTTTCAGCTAATTAAAAATGAACTTTTCTTAAATTATGTATCCATTAAAGAACAAGGGATAAAGAGAATTGATATAACTATTTTTATCTAACATGAAGTAAATCTTTTTATTATAGTAAATTAATTTTAAATTTGAAGCATGATTTAAATCAGTGTTTGGGTAATATTATTTAAATCATCGTCTTACAGCCTCAAAAAATACAAGAATTTCAACGGTTTCTTGTCACGGAATTCTTTTCGTTTTATCTATATACTGGGTTATACAAGCCTTTGGGTTTGATTATGGGTAATTTTTGTATAAATCTAACCAACATCATTAGGTATGAAAACAATGGTATTATTTATTCTGTTTATTGGAAATGTAACGTTAACAATAGCTCAGCCTCATAAAAAGGAAATACGTAATCTTCAGTTTGGCATTAAGGCTGGCGCTGTATATTCAAAAATTACCGGTTTAGATAAGGTATTGGTAAGCGAATCGTACTACTCAGGCTATAGTTTTGATAATCCATATAGCTGGGGCTTTACTGCCGGTGTTTATGTTAACTATAAGTTTGAGGAGTCAATTTCAGCCCTCTATACTGAGCTGTCCTATTCACGGTTAGCAAATCTGCTCGAATATTCGGATGTCAACGATTTTAAATACGACTTTACTGCCCGATACGAGTTTGTTACTTGGGAACTGTTTTACCGTGTGTATGTATGGAATGGCTTGCACTTCGGAATAGGGCCGCGTATCGGCTTCAATCTTACTCCCGATGCGTTATTTTATAAGTCCAATGGCGAAGATATTTATGGCCCCGATCTTCGTGAGCAACAGGATTTGCGCGATATACTGAAAGGTCGTTCTAATTTTTCGCTTGGTGTAAGTGTTGGCTATGAACTGGCTAACGGATTAAGTCTCGATTTCAGGTACTATCACGGTTTTAGCGATGTTATAGAAACGCAGGTGAATAACCATCACTTAATAGAAACCAAGAATGCCAGCCGAGTTTTCCAGGTAACGCTTGGGTATGCATTGCCATATAATCTTAAGTTTCATTAATCCCCAAAGTATGAAGCAAATTCTACTCCTCGTGATTTTTTTATTCCCTGTCATGCTGTCCAAAGCCCAACTTAACGCTCCTGGTGGGGTAAAGGGATTGTATATGTGGAATACTTCACGTCCTATTTCGGGAGAGCGGGCCGTATTACAGTCCAGGATTTACAGTTCTGTTGATTCGGTAAAGATAATGAGCGGCAAAGCATGTAAAATGAATAACAATCCGGCTGTACTTTTTAATGGCAACACCCAGGTGCTTGATACCTTGTTCAATTTAAATGCACTTGTCGGCTTTAGCTTGTTCACTGTGTGTCAACAGGTGGATACGCTTGCCGAACAGGTTATTTTTAGTATGGAAAACGACACCAGTACTGAAATGGTGTTGACTAACCGCAGGCTGGCTTCTTTATCGTCTTATCAATATGCCAACTATAATGGAAATTTAACCCATATTCCCAGAATATATGTTTATAGCCAAAATAACAGGGCCGATTCTTCAGCTACTAAGCGGCGGCTGCGTTTTGGGCAGGTTTCAAGAGCACAACACTTGCCCGTTTCGGCTTTTAACGGTATTGTATCCGAGATGATACTGTTCAATCGTAATCTTTCTTACACAGAGCGGGTGAAGACCGAAAGCTACCTGGCTATTAAGTATGGTATATCTCTAAGCCAACAAATACCAACCCATTACTTAAATAGCAAGGGCGATATTATATGGAATGCCGATTTGAATGCCTCTTATGCCCAGAATATTGCAGGTATTGGGCGGGACGATGTATCCGGTCTCAATCAGACCATTACGGAAAGCCTCCAAACTCCGGGACTCATGAAAATTTCGAGCTCTCAGACGCTGCCAGATAATAGTTTTCTTATATGGGGCGATAATGGTGGCGAAGCCCGATTCCTCGAACGTAATGGCATTCCAAAGTGTCTGGGTCGCGATTGGAAAGTTTCAGCTTTCAATACCTCTGGTCTTGAATTAGCAGCACAAACGGACGTGCTGGCATTTCAGCAAATTGATCCATTGGCATCCAATGAAATCTACTGGATGATGATCGATCGCAGCGGAACAGGTGCATATCCGTTTGGACAAACGGAATATACACCATGCCATACCATGGAATCGGCACGAAAGGTTATTCAGTTTAACAAGATCGTTGCCGACAGGGATAAGTCGGGTAGTGATGTATTTACAGTTATTGCCATGCCTGCATTATTCTCACGTAGTATTGTTATAAGCCCCGATTGTAAAACCAATGCAGGAGGGAGCATACAAACCGAAATTGCAGGTGGCGAAGCTCCGTTTAGTGTAAAGCTGAAAAGCTTGTCTAATTCCGGAATTCAGAAAGTATTTAAAATTAACGACCGTATCTGCAAATTTTCCGATGTTCTGCAAGGTGGTTATGTGCTTGAGATTACGGATGCAAAAGGAGTTACCTACAACGAAACGGTGTGGGTGAGCAATGCCCATCTTTGGAATAGCGCCATTGAAAAAACATACACCTTGCGCGAAGGTGAGCAATTGGAACTGGATGCTTCGCAGGATATGGCTGCTGGTGTTTTTGCCTATCAATGGATAACGCCGGAAGGTGAGAATTTTTCCGGAGAAAAAATTAGTATAGACAGACCGGGAACATATCAGCTAACTGTTAACCAGAGCGATGGTTGTAATGTATCTATGGCTGTTCATGTGCAGCAGACCTCCAAATCGGATATTGAAAAGGCCGAAGTCTTTCCTAATCCGGTTTCACAGGGTTGGTTTGCTGCCAGGGTCAGCCTGAAAGAGGAAATGGATATTACACTAACGCTATCGGCTCCGGGCGGACAGTTTCTTAAGGAAGAGAAACTTCAGCATAGCCGATACTATTGGTATAATGGCACATTAACTAATCCCGGAATCTATTTTTTAACCATAACCACGGCCAATAGCAGAGAAACCATGAAAATAATCGTACAATAATATTTAACCTGCGGGAACTGCAATGGAAATAGGACATTTGTAAAATTAAGCCTCTGTTTCTGGCAATTGCCTAAGGTTTTCAATGGAAAAACCCAGTTGAAATGAAAAAGCTAACCCTAACCAGCGTTGTAATCCTTACCATCCTTGTTGTTTGTGTATTCTTTTATCGTACATGGCCGGGGAGCCGTGTATCTGCCAAAGAAGCCATGTCAGAAAAAACTACAGCTTCGGGCGGTATTACTGTTACTCACTCCAATGTCCCGGATTCCCGGGTAAACAGGCAGCCAGAAAAGCAAACATTAACTGTAAAGCCAGCTTTAACGCAGCATTATAAGCCTCATTTGCTTATTCCGGGGCGCACA
Source organism: Bacteroidales bacterium (assembly GCA_036261135.1). Lineage (GTDB taxonomy): Bacteria > Bacteroidota > Bacteroidia > Bacteroidales > JAAUTT01 > JAAUTT01. The sequence continues at coordinate 7,101 of DATALJ010000268.1, read as the reverse complement.
ATGAAGTCGGCTGTGTTTACGCCTGAGGTAACGCAACGTTTAAGTATGGATGGAGCAGCCCTTGAGATTCCCGCCGGTGCTTTATCAGCGGTTAAAAATATTTCGGTAACCGGCTTGCTTGCCGACGATTTGCCTCCCATACCTGCCGAAATATCCAATATTACCAATCATTATGCAGGGTTCCGCTTTCTGCCTCACGGTACATTATTTGCTGCTCCTGCAACCATAGCCATGGCTTACGATGAATCACTGATACCCGAAGGGTTTACGGCTGATGATATTTATACGTTATACTTTGATGAGGCCGATCAGAAGTGGAAAGCCCTGGAGCGCGACAGTATCGACCATACAAATAAACTGGTGGTGTCGAATACGCTTCATTTCACCGATATGATCAACGGGATTATTAAAGTTCCCGAATCTCCCGAAACAGGTGGATATTCGCCTACAACGATAAAAGATATCAAGGCGGCAGATCCGGCGGCAGGTATTGTTCAAATAGCCCAGCCTTCGGTTAATAGCACAGGTGATATTGATTTATCGTTTCCTTTTAAATTGCCGGCAGGCAGGGCAGGAATGGAGCCTCAGATAGCACTGCAGTATAGCAATAATGGCGGAAGCAGCTGGACAGGGTTTGGATGGAATTTATCCGTTTCCGGTATATCGGTTGATGCAAGCTGGGGAGTGCCAAGGTATCTGCCCGACAAAGAGTCCGAAACCTATTTAATGGGTGGTACGCAACTTACTCCATTGGCTCACCGTACCGAATACGTTGCCCGTACTGCTGAAAAACGGTTCTATCCGCGTATCGAAGGTGGATTTAGCAAAATTATCCGCCACGGCTCCAATCCTACGGAATATTGGTGGGAAGTAACTTCTAAAAACGGCTCCAGCAGCTTCTATGGTGGAACTCCTGAAACAGGCATAATTCGCGATGCTGTAACTGCTACAAGCGCTGGAAATATTGCTTATTGGGCACTTGTTCAGGTTCGCGATGTTCATGGAAACTCAATTTCATACACTTACGAAAAACCAGAAGGTTATGGAGAGCAACTATATATAAGTGAAATATCGTATACCGGTTTCGGCACTGAGCAAGGGCCATACAAGGTGTCTTTTTTGCGAAGTGATGCTGCCAACACCTTCGAACGCCAGGATGCACGTGTTGATGCCCGGCTGGGAATGATTGTCCGCGATAAGGATTTGCTCCGCCGGGTAAATATCACCTTTAACAACGAGCCTGTTCGCAGCTATACGCTTCAATATAAGGAAGGTGCATTTTCTAAAACAATGCTGGAGAGCGTTACCGAGTTAAACAGCGAAGATGAGGCGTTCTATACTCACCGATTCGAGTATTATGATGATGTGCAGGCGGCAAATGGGTACGTTCCGTTTGCGCAGGAGAAAAAGCTCACGCTGCAGGATGATAACCTGAAAAATCCTTTTCTTAACCCTGTCAATCTCTTCTTCGATAATGTATCGGCACTCGGTGGTTCCGGAAGTGGAGGGGGCTCCGGGAATCTCGCACTTACAGTAGGATTCAATAATTTTAAGCTATGGGATAAAAGTCTCTCTGCAGGAGGTAGCGGCGGGTACAGCGGCTCTACTGGCGAAAGTTTTCTTTCTCTTGTAGATATAAATGGCGATGGATTAACCGATAAAGTCTTTAAAAAGGATAATCATGTTTATTACAGGCCTAATATTTCGAGTACAAACAGCAATGTAATTTATGGCGAAGCCAAAATTGTACAAGGAATAAATTATATAAGCCTAAGCAAGACCAATGCTTTCAGTTGGGGACTGGAAGCTAATCCTCCCTTTTCTTTTGTGGGATATTCCAATATAAAATCGAAAACCAAAACGGAGATTTATTTTTCCGATTTTAATGGCGATGGACTTATTGACCTGGCTAAAAAAGGCATTGTGTACTTTAACCATATTAACCAACAGGGCGAACCGGTGTTTTCTGTTTCAAGTGCACTTACTCCTAATCCGCTAAATACTGCCAGCAGCATAGATTCATCGATGCTACCCAATGCCGGGGATGAGCAGAGGGAGCTCGAAGCCCAGTTTCCCTTGCAGGACGCTGTTAAAATGTGGCAGGCTCCATACAAGGGATGGGTTAAAATCAATGCACCTGTGCGTTTGCTCGAAGATACATCTCTTGCAGCAAGAACCGACACCTTAAAAGACGGGGTTAAGGTAAGTATTCAGTATAGGGGTCAAATTGTATGGTCGACGGAAATCGGACCCGACGATTATAACTTTAAATATCCTACTATTGATTCCATTTTTGTGAATAAGGAAGATCGGTTGTACTTCAGGGTACAATCGCGTTTTAATGGCTCGTACGATCAGGTTTTTTGGGATCCGGAAATAACTTATTCCAGCATAAATGGCAACTACACACTGGCAAAGTATGAGGATGTAAATAAGAAAAAGATTGGAAGGTACAAGGCTTCGGAAGATTACCTGCTTTGCGGTATGCAGTCGGTGGGTATGCCTAAAGACGGTATGGTTCGCTTTCTTACACACTTTTCTAAAGGGATGACTACAGATAGTGTCAGGGTTTCGATCATTCGTACGGACACCTCGGGTGTTAAGTCGGATGTTTATACAATGCTTCTTCCTGATACTGCGGAAACTTCTGATTTACCAATTAATCTGGATCTTTCAGTTCTTAAAGATGAAACCTATTTATTTCAGGTTGAGTCAGGGTCGAACATAGATTGGACTAAAATCAACTGGGATATTTATTTTGAATATACCAGCATTGCTGATGGAACCCCGGTTACAAGCAATAATGGCGAACCCATGTTGGCTTTCAAGGCTGTGCCGGATTTTACTACCATGTACAACAATCCCATGCGGCATTCGCCTCCCTTAGTAATCGATTCGGCTTTCATTAAGAAAATGGGGGTAGATAGCGTGGATACATTGCCGCATACGCTCAAAATAACGCCTTTGATTGAATACGATGCAGATTTATTCAATATTTACTTGTTAAATGATTCGCTAACACTTACTGTTAAAACACAGAAACAGCTTTTAGGGGAAAAAGTGTATTGGTATTTATTTGACAGGGTAATTAATTTTGATACCCTTAAGGTGGATGTTTCTTTGGGCGATACCTTGTACATTGATTACCATTGTAACAAATTTCGTCCTTCTCAATATATAAAAACAGCTGATATTAAATATTATACAGATAAGGCGTACATCGCTTCTCCTTCGGTATTTAGCGCCATACCAGGCGATTATGAAATTTTCGGTAAGTTGTATCGGCGGTGGGGGCAGTTTAATTACGATGGAAGTGGAACGCGTGCCAATGAACCCATTAATGAAAGCCTTTTAAAGGTAAGCGAAGGAAATTCCAATGTAGATGTTTCGTCGGCTGATGAACTGGATGGAAATGTTCATAATACACTTTCCGATCCATTTGTTATTGCTATTCCTTATGCTTCCAAAGGATATTTCCTTGGCGCTGATGAATATGTGTATATGGGCCGGTCTGTAATTTCCAGTTCACGCAGGGGAGAAAAAAGTGTTTATGTAGCTCCCTTTTCTGTTGCCGGGTCGGGATTAATAGCATTCGACAAGGTAACCGAAGATGTAACTAAGAGTACCGCTGCTGGCGGTGGTGCCGGACCTGCGAGTGTTTCGGCAAGTCATTCCAGTGGAACCAGCACCATACTGAAGGATATGATGGATATGAACGGTGATAGGTATCCTGATCTTATTTCGGTAAACAATATTCAATATACCAGCCATACGGGAGCCATTGCGGGCAGTGCAGTTTCGCACTCCCTGGGAGCCCATAAGGCTGAAAGTAACGCTGATGGTGGAACGCTTGGAGGTAGCTATGTTGTAGCCAAATTTGATAATGCAATGAAGCCATGCGGAACTGCCGGCGATAAAAAAGTGAAAGCTTCGATGGGCGATAACTTACAGATGGATAAAAACGCTAAAGCTTCGGAGAATACAGCTAAATCTTCGATTGGCCTCTCCGTCGATTTCTCAAAAAATACGGATGCAACAGTGAATACATGGATGGATATTAATGGCGACGGATTACCAGATTGGGTTTCAAGTAATGGTTCTGTGCGTTTAAATCTTGGATATTCTTTTGCAGAACCTGAAACATGGAACTTTGATGCCATACGCAAAGGTAAAAGTATTGACTATGGCGGTGGCTTAGGGATTAATATTAAAAACAACAGTATTTCAGCCGGAGTTGGAATATCTAAAACACTTAACGAGACTACCGTTTCGTTTATTGATATCAACGGTGACGGGTTACCGGATTTAGTAAAAGGGAAGTCGGTTATGTTCAATACTGGTTGTGGCTTTGCCGCGGCAGTAAACTGGGACGGTTTGGGTGCAATTGATGCAGGCAAGTCTATTGGCGAATCGGCAAATGCCGGCTTTACTGTTGCCATTGGTATTCCTATAATTATGATAAAGGTGTGTATTAACCCTTCTGGCTCGGTAAGCCGCGGTGTGAGCTATACCACAACCCAGCTCTCCGATTTCGATGGCGATGGTATGCCCGATTTCCTTTCGTCGGAGAAGGAAGGTGAATTGTACATCAAGTCCTCGACGATTAACCGCACCAATATGCTTAAAACGGTGTACCGGCCGTTGGGCAGTAATTTTACGGTAGACTACATGCAAACCCCTGCCAATTACCAGCATCCGGGTGGCAAATGGGCCTTAGCGTCTGTAAAAACGTTCGATGGACTTACTGGCGATGGTGTAGACTCCTCCCTGGTTACTTACGAATACCTGAACGGATTCTACAACCGCCGCGAACGCCAGTTTTACGGGTTCGATACCGTGAAAACACATTTTCATGATACCGGTAATGGCGGTAAAATATATAGGTCTGTTGTGCAACATTTCAACAACAACAGCTACTACACCCATGGCAATATGATTTCCGAAATGCTTGTTGATGGCTCCGGTCGCATGCAAACAGGCTCTGAAAACCGCTATTCGCTGCGTAACATATATACCGGCGAAGTGTTGCCTGCCACTTATGCTCAGAATGATACAATTCCTCTGTTTGTATCGCTGGATACTACCATTCAGCATGTGTACGAAGGTGCCGAATATCCTCAGATAAGCACCCGTGTAGCTTTTGTGTACGACAAAATGGGAAATGTAACCGGATATACCGACTACGCTGCGGGTAACAGCAACGACCGTGTTTCAGTAGATATCCGTTATCATTCAGTAGATGGCAAATACATTTATTCGGTACCCGCATCGCAGGACGTAACCACATCTACAGGGCTTATGCGCAAGCGTGCCACGCAGATAAATGAATGGGGAGACATTACGCGTATTGAGCAATTGATATCCGATGGAAATATGGCTGTTTTCGATATGGAATACAACCAATACGGTAATCTGACTAAGATTACACGCCCTGCAAACTACAAAGGCGAGCGCATGTGGTATGCGTATACATACGATGAGGCTTTACATTCACTGGTTACTTCCGTTACCGATGCTTTTGGGTACGGTTCGTCTACAACGTACGATTACAAATGGGGTGCGCCGCTCGAAACTACCGATAAGAATAAACAGAAGATGCGTTATGTCTACGATGCCTCTGGTCGTGTGAAAACCATTACCGGGCCATACGAAATAGCTTCCGGCAAGCCATATACAATTGCTTTCAATTATTATCCGCTTGCTAAAACGCCTTATGCACAAACGTTGCATTACGATGCTGCTCATAATGGCGACATCGAAACCTTTACCTTCTCCGATGGGCTGGGTCGGCCTGTTCAGGTAAAGAAAATCGCCGAATTGCACAATGGCGAAGGCAGTGCTACTTCTGGTTTCGTAGTATCCGGTAAAGTGATGTACGATGCTTTTGGAAGGGCCGTAAAAGCCTATCAGCCGGTATTTGAAGCAGGAAATGCTGAAACCTATAATCCAACAGCCGACAATGTTCAACCTACAGTTACAACGTATGACGTATTGGACCGCACACTGGCAGTAACATTGCCCGATGGAGCTGCAACAAAACGAGGCTATGGAATTGCAGCCTACAACAGCGAGAATATGTATGTCGATACCCTTACTGATGCACTGGGCCACAAGGCACTTACCTATACCGATGCAAAAGGCAGGCAGGTGGCAAGCATTCTTAAATCGGCTGAAGGCGATATTACAACCCATTTTTCATATAATGCACTTGGCGAAGTGCTTTCGGTAACCGATCCCAAAGGAAATCAAACCCTTTCGGTATACGATCTTTCAGGTCGGCGTACATCGGTAAACCAACCCGATGGCGGGCTTACCGAATTTATTTACGACAATGCCGGGAATATACTGAAAAAGATTACGGCTAACCTTCGAAAAACCATACCCAATGGGGGCGCAATAGTTTACAAGTACGATTACGAGCGGTTAGCCGAAATTGTGTACCCCCGTAATATTCAGAACCGGGTGCAATACACCTATGGAGCACCTGATGCTTCTTATGGCAGGGTAGGGAGAATTACCGTGGTACAGGATGCCAGTGGCGGCCAGGAATTTTTCTATGGGCCTATGGGCGAGGTGGTGAAAACCATTCGTACCATACAACTTGGCGAATCGGACATGCGCACCTGGGTATGGAGTGCCGAATACGATTCCTGGAACCGCGTGCAAAACATGACCTACCCCGATGGCGAAGTTGTTACCTACACATACAACCGCGCCGGCAACCTGCAAAGCATGAAGGGTGTTAAACTGGGCAGCACCTATAAATATATCGACCATATTGGCTACGATAAATATGAAAAACAGGTATATTTACAGTATGGCAACGGCTCTGTAACAACATATAATTACGACCGCTCTCCTATTTGCGACGCGGCATTGGGCTTGGTGCCGTTGTACTCGTAATGCAGGTCGTATGTTGTAGCCTCTACAGCCTTACCATTTGCCTGGTGGCTTTGGTTTTTCCGGAGGATGTTGCCCATTATATCATACTGCATGGAAAGATTGTACAATGAAGTATCGCTTTCGCCAATATAGCGGCCCGAGGCTTGCACAAGACGGTTCATATCGTCGTACGAATAGGTATGCGATGAGGTACCGCCA
>DATALJ010000252.1:0-79564 GCA_036261135.1 Bacteroidales bacterium | reverse complement strand
GCCATCTGTTCAAGAATTTTTATGAACGCAAGGAGCCGCTCCATTCCTTTCAGCTTTAGCAAATGCATCAGTTCCCTGCCCAATAACTCTGCGTCTTTGCCCATAAAGCAGATTCCCCGCTCAGCACGCACGAGTAGCTCTTGTATATTCTGAAACTCAGGATAGCTATTGCGCAAACCCTGAACAAAATCGCCCGGAAATTGTATTACTATCGCATTTACATGGTATGAAGGATCATTATTGTAAAACTCGGGAGCATTCTTCCACAAATGAGGAACGTTGCTGCCCACAAGCACCAGGTTTCCCTCCGAAAATTCACCCACATTATCTCCCACATAGCGTGTACCGTGACTTTTCACTATGTAGTCGATCTCGTATTCGCTATGGTAGTGCCACGGGAAAGTAAAGTGCGGGAAATCGTCCCATTTTACTTTCAATGGACTTCCACCAGGCAAATCTACCTGTTCGTGCATGAGTTTCATGGTATCGCTGTCTTCGTTCGAAATGCAAAATTAATACAAGTTTATGCAAATTTTATACTTGTAGAGAAAAAGGGGGATCACTAATTTTGCTGTTACAAAATGTCCGGTAAAAGCAATATGCAACCTCTACAAGGTAGCATACGCCGGGTGTATGATTTAATCTACAATTAGGTATCCTCTACGAGAATTTTTCAACTTCGTAGAAGTTGCATAGTTGTAGAAATTAATAATATGCATTCATTCAGCAACCTTGTAGGGGTTGCACTATCAATGCGTGTTTCAGACATTAATTGATTTTTTTACCGGACAACATTGATTATAAAATGGATCGTAACCGTACTTTTAAATCAGATTTTTACATGAACAAAACATTATTCGACATTAGCAACCAGGTAGCCATTGTAACCGGTGGTGCCGGCGTTTTAGGAGGAAGTATAGCAAAACATTTGCTGCAAGCGGGCGCAAAGGTAGTAATCCTCGACATCCGCGAAGAAAACTTACAAGCAGCTATTGCATCGCTGAAAGAACATGGAGAAGTGATCGGTCTACAATGCAACGTTCTTGACATGGACAGTCTGCGACAGGTTCGCGATAAAATCGTTGAAAAATGGCAACGCATCGATATTTTGCTCAATGTAGCCGGTGGTAATATGCCTGGCGCTACTCTTACCGAGCAACAAACCGTATTCGATATGAAAATTGACGACCTGAATAAGGTTACCAACCTCAATCTCAACGGAACCATTTATCCATCGCTGGTATTTGGCGAAGTAATGGCTAAAAACGGCAAAGGATCGATTATTAACATATCTTCCATGGCTACTTACTCTGCCATAACACGCGTATTGGGATATTCGGTAGCCAAAACCGGCGTGAATATTTTCACCCAATGGATGGCCATGGAATTAGCCATGAAATTCGGCGAAAAAATAAGGGTTAACGCCATTGCTCCCGGCTTCTTTATTGGCGACCAGAACAGGGCTGTGCTCATCAACCCCGACGGATCGCTGACCGAACGCAGCAAAAAGGTACTTGCCAAAACCCCAATGGGACGCTTCGGCGATATTTCCGAATTAAATGGGTTGGTGCAGTTTCTATGCTCCGATGCGGCCAGCTTTATTACCGGCGCAATAATTCCGGTAGATGGCGGGTTCAGTGCTTTTAGCGGGGTGTAAAACTGCTATAAAAGCGTAGTCAGAGACTACGCTTAGCTTCAAAGGTGTCATTCCGGCGAAGGCCGGAATCCCTAAACTACGAAGCCTTTAGCCAGGGATTCCGGCCTCCGCCGGAATGACAAACAATTAGCAATCAATAAAAATAATAACATGTCATTAGAAAAATCATGGCGTTGGTTTGGCTTTAAGGACACGGTTACATTGGCCGACCTAAAGCAAATAGGAATTCAGGGGATTGTTACGGCGCTTCACCATATTCCAAATGGCGAGGTATGGCCCGTTGACGAGATTATGAAGGTGAAAAATGCCATTGAATCCTATGGCATGCGGTGGACTGTAGTCGAAAGTCTGCCTGTATCGGAAGGTATAAAGATTAAATCGGCGGATAGGCCCCGATTGATCAACAATTATAAAGAATCGCTAAAGAACCTTGGCAAATGCGGCATCGATACGGTTTGTTACAACTTCATGCCTGTATTGGACTGGGCGCGTACCGACCTGCATTACATGCTTCCGTCGGGTGGCGAAGTGATGTACTTCGATTTTCCTACATTCGTGGCTTTCGATGCCTTTATACTCAAGCGCCCGAATGCTGTTAACGATTATCCTGCCGACATTGTGCAGAAAGCAGAAGAGGTATACAAAACCCTTTCGGAAGAAGACGCAGAGCGACTGGCTTACAACATCATTGTAGTTACGCAGGGCTTTATTAACGGCACCGTTGATGGCTCGCGGCCTGATTACAAGGCAATATTTCTCGAATACATCAGCCGTTACAAGGACATAGATGCCACGGTGCTTCGCAATCATTTGGCTGACTTCCTTCGCGATGTAGTGCCAACTGCCGAAGAATATGGCGTTCGTATGTGCGTTCATCCGGACGATCCTCCATTTTCCGTGCTTGGACTACCGCGTATTGTTAGTACCAAGGAAGACCTGCAATGGATTTGCAATGCGTATGATTCCATTTCGAATGGGATTACGTTCTGTTCAGGCTCTTTATCGGTACGGAGGGATAACGACCTGGTTGATATTGTCAAAACCTTAGCTCCACGTATTCACTTTCTGCATTTAAGGAATAACCAGTTCTCCGAAAACGGATGCTTTTATGAATCGGGCCACCTCGAAGGAAGCATTGATATGTATCCTCTAATGAAGGCCCTGCTCGAAGAACAATATCGTCGTATCGCCGAAGGTCGCAAGGATACGCGAATGCCCATCCGCCCCGACCATGGAATTAAGTTACTTGACGATTTCAAAAAGAATGCCAATCCCGGATACCCGCTCATTGGCCGCATGAAAGGCTTAGCAGAGCTTACCGGCCTGGAAATGGGAATAGAGTATACGATGAAGCATAAGTAATGATAAGGCGGAATTGCAAATTCCGCCTAGCAAAAGGCATAAGTAAAATAATAATTCTAGTATTACATTGTCATTCCGGCGAAGGCCGGAATCCCTAAACTACGGAGCTTTTTGCAAGGGATTCCGGCCTTCGCCGGAATGACAATGCAGTTTGTTTCCTAACGGATAACCAACAATCCTTAATTCCCATCTTTCATAAAAATTCGTAATTTTATTCTATCTATTTCTGATTCAACCTAAAATTACACTTATGAAAACGCTGAACCTGAAAACACATCTCATTTTATTAATCGTTGTATTCCTATTTACAGCCTGCGCGGAAGTAACACACATAGAGGCCTGCAAAACCGGCACTACTTATGGATTCCTTGGCGGATTATGGCATGGAATTATTGCTCCTTTTAGCTTTATCATCAGCTTGTTCGATAAAGATGTTGCTATGTATGCTGTTAACAACAATGGCAGCTGGTACAACTTTGGTTTTGTAGTAGGTGCAGGAATATTATTTGGCGGAGGCGGCAGGCGATTTAAAAAATGAAGCAATAATCTTCGACATGCCTGAATAATTATGCTCTAGAGACGATACTGATATCTCAAAGCAAAATAAAAGCGGTAAACACAAAAATTACTGAGTTATTATTCATTTCTTTACTGTCTTTTAAAATTGTTGCTTCTTTATGAGAACCGTATTGTCCTACTTGCTTACACCCATTTACCACATATACTTTGGATTCATATTGCTTATTTTCCATCCCCTTCAGATGGGAGCCCTTTACCTGTTCGGAGATAAAGCCAGGAAGAAAACGGTGGATTTTTTCAACCTATTACTTGTAAGAGGCTTACATATATTGGGATGTAGCATTAAGTTTTCGGGGTTCGAAAAAATTCCATCCAACCGGCCTGTTATTATTGTTTCCAATCATCAAAGTCTGTACGATATACCTGCGGTAGTGCATGGTTTCAGAAAGTTCTACCCTAAATTTATTTCGAAGAAGGAGCTGGCTAAAAACCTCCCGAGTATATCCATTAATCTCAAATACGGAAAATCGGCCTTAATTGACAGAAATAATCCTACTCAGGCGGTAAAGGAGATATTTAAACTGGGGCAGTTAATCCAAAAGAATAACTACGCTGCCTGCATATTTCCCGAAGGCACACGAAGCAGAACTGGGAAAATTAAAAGTTTCATGTCGGCAGGAGTTAACACCTTGCTTAGGGCCGCGCCATCGGCTGTTATTGTTCCGTTTGTAATCAACGGACACAGCCAGTTGATGGAAAAAGGCTACTTCCCCCTAAGGTTTGGTCAGAAAATAACATATACCGTATTAGATCCCATCGAGCCTAAAGGCCAAAACGTAGAAGAAATGCTAGAAACAATAAGAGTTTCGATGAAAGAAGCGCTGGGATAACCTGTTTCGTAAAATCAGGCAGAGTGCCTGATTATTTATTTACCGATTTATTTTTTCAACACCAGATTATCCAGGCCATGTAAGTCAAATTCCTCGTAATATCTTTCAACCATGGCATCCTTCTGTATAATTATTTCTTCGCCAGTCATAACAATGGTTTGGGCCGGATCAAATTTCTGATCGAAATCGCGATCGGCCATTCGCCAGGCAAGTTCATCCCAGAATGTGTATTCGTCGTATTCCTGAATATAGGGATCCATCTCATTCTCGAAATCGAGCGTAGGATAATGATGATTGAGCTTATTATCCATATCAATCAGGTCGGTACTGCCAAAAGCATCAGCAAAGGAATAAATATAATTTTCAATATCATCCAATTCTGTAATGGGTTCATCGCGATGGGAATTAGCCATCCAATGTCCCATATATACGAGTTTAAGCAGATTGCGGTATTGCTCTTTTGTAAATTCGATCTTATTTGTTCCCATAAGTTAATTCTCTGTAAATGAAACGTGAGCAAAATATTATTTGCGCTTAAAGATAAAAATAAATTACCATTATAAGCTGGTAACTTTAAATTCGGTGCGCCTGTTTTTTGCCTTGCTTTCCGGCGTATTGTTATCTGCAATAGGTTGGGATTCGCCGTATCCTTTCCATGATATACGGGCAGCATTTATTCCGTGAGCTATCAGGTAATTTGCTACTGCCTTGGCCCTATTTTCCGAAAGCTTCAGATTGTACTCGTTGGTTCCTGTATTATCGGTATGTCCGCTAACTTCTATTTTCAAATTCTTAATCTCGTTGAGCATAGCAAGAAGTTTATTTAACTCTATCTTCGATTCCTGAAGCAATTCGTACGAATCGTGATTATAAAAAATGTTCTTCATCACTACCTTTGAGCCCACTTTGATGGGTTCAAGTGGTACATCCTTGGAAAATGGTTTGAAGTAATCTCCTCCCTTCATCGTAAAATTATCAGAATAAAAGAGATAACCCTTCTTATTTACATTTAAGGCATAATCTTTACCTGCGGGAATACAAATAAGGAAAGTACCGTCCGCATTCGATTTTGCTTTCATAATCATGTTCGAAGTAGCCAAATCGATCAGTTCAAAACTGGCTACCAAATGTTTCTTTGTTTCTGCATCGAATACAAGACCCTTCATATACGAAACCGGTGTAGGCTGAACCTCTTTATATAGTTCGAATGAGAAAATATCCCGCCCACCATAACCTTCGCGGTTGGACGAGAAGTAAGCCGTATTACCCTTGGCATTTACCATAAGACCTTCATCGGAAAAATGAGTATTAATTGGATATCCAAGGTTCATGGGCTTTGTCCAGGTGGAATCCGAGAGCTTACGGGTTACAAACAGGTCAAAGCGCCCCATTCCCGGCCAACCCATCGACGAAAAGTACAGGGTTCGGTCGTCAGCATGAATAAAAGGCGACTGCTCATCAAAAGGCGTATTGATACTATCGCCGAGGTTTATGGGTTTACTCCATTCATTGCTATCGTTCATTACTACTTTCCAGATATCTAGTCCTCCCTTGGTTTTATCTCTGTTGCTTGCAAAGTAGATGGTACGCCCGTCAGCTGATATCGATGGTTGCGTTTCTTTCGATTTTGAATTTACATTTTCGCCCATATTGCGGGGAACAGACCATTCATCGTTTATCTTCTCGGAAATATACAAGTCGCATCCGCCAAAACCATCTTTACGGTTACATCCGGTAAAAACCATGATCTTTCCATCGGCCGATATGGATTGCGCTCCCTCATTTCTTGATGTATTTAATGGAGGGCCCACGGGCTTGGCTTTCTCCCACGCATTATCCTTCCATGCTGAGACATAAAAATCCTCTTGTCGGTTATTGGGTGTAGACGGTTGAGCTGGATCTATTGGCATGAGCTGGGTTACAACAAACGTTTGTCCATCGGCCGATATGTTGGGCCAGTACTGATCGTATTTATCGTTTATTGCAGGGCCCAGATTTTGAGGATTAAATTGAACCGGTTTTTTAATCGCTTCCAACGCAAATTCACAACTTTTCAGCAGATACTCAGCTGACAATCTGAACTTTGGATTGAGAGACGGATAGGAAAGATATTTCTTTATATGTTCGTAGGCATCGGCATAAAACCCATTATTCAGCTCCAGATTAGCGAGGTTAGAATACAGGGGCGGGAAAAACTCCGGATTTACGTTTATCGATTTTTTAAAAGTAGCTATAGCAAGGGAATCCTCACGGGTATCGGTATAAACTTCGCCAAGCAAAATGTAAGCTTCAATAAAATTTTCATCTTCTTTTATTGCCTCATTGAGGTTTCGGATGGTAGCTTCGTAATACTGTAAATTCAGCTTGGAAATAGCTTCGTTATAAAGCTTTGCTGCCCGATTCGATTTGGTAGATAGCTTTTGTTGCGCATCCAATCCATTCACACAATAAAAAAGACCAAGTAAAAGAAATAAATAATACCTCATAGCCGGTTAAGTTTTAACCAAAGTTAGAAAATGTTCGTGTTTTACAACAGAACCTCCATGATGTTATTCGTTTTTTAATTGAAAAATATGTTGTAACTTTTAATAAAAAAGCAAGAACAACAAAAATCGATTTTGATGCGAAGCACCAGTTAGTTTTATTCGAAAAGAAGCAATTATGCAAAAGAGGTTTTTACAATCGACACTCAATTTGAAGAGTAAAAACTCAGCAGAAAAAGCCAGAAATCCAGCGGCAAGTGAGTATTTCCTGAATCTTTACGAACAAATCATTCAGAACAGTCGGGATGTGTTGTATTGTCTGAATTATGTCGATTTTGAAATTGAATACCTCAGCCCTTCCATCGTTGACCTGACAGGTTACTCTATCGATGAAATAATGCAATTACCACGTAATGAATTCATAAACATCATCCACCCCGAAGATAAAGAAGGGTTTTTAATGCACTTTCAATCCATAAAAAACAATTCAAGCAAAAAAAACCTCTCATTCGAATACCGTATAAAACCTAAACGTGGCATAAACAGGTGGGTAAACGATAGTCATATACTTATTTTCGATCCATTCGACCGCTCCGAAAAAATTATTGGCAACATACATGATATCACTGATCTAAAGCTTGTTGAAAATGCACTGAAGCGGAGCCGTGAGCGATTGTATATGGCTATTGAAGCCACCAACGACGGAATGTGGGACTGGCGACTGGACACCAACCAAATATTCTTCGATCTCAGGTTTTACACCATGATGGGATATGAATTGTACGAATTCCCAGGCTCATACGACGAATGGATGAAGCGTATCCATCCTGACGATCTGGAATCGGTACAGGATCAACTCCAGAAACATCTTAAAGGACAGTCGGATCAATGGAACATCGAATACCGGTTCAAAGCCAGGGATGGCAATTGGGTTTGGGTTCTTAACCGGGGCAAAGTGTTTGAGCGCGATGACAACGATAAACCCCTGCGAATGGTGGGTACACACACCGATATTTCGCTGATGAAAGAGGTTGAAATGGCACTAAAGCAGAAGAATGAGGACCTTGTTATTGCGGAAGGCAACATTAACAAGGCTAATACTGCATTGACCGAGGTAAATATAGCGCTTCAGCAGCAAAATAAGGAACTCGAACGAATATTCAACCAGTTACAGGTGAGCGAAGAGCGTTTCCGGCAGTTGGCCGAGAACACAGAGGATATATTTTGGCTAAGCGACGATAAGAGCATCCTTTATATGAACCCCGCCTTCGAAAAAGTCTGGGGACGCAGCAGAACAGAGATCATCGAAAATCCAACCCTCCTGGAGTGCTGGATTCACCCTGACGACAAGCAGCGATACCGGCCATGGTTTGATATATCAACGATTGAACATCAATCGGCGTGCCTCGAACAATACCGTATAATAACCCCAAGTGGCGAAATACGATGGCTATGGTCTCGCAGGTTCCCTGTATACGACAGTAATGGGAAGCTTTACAGGGTTGCTGGTATTGCAAGCGACATTACGGCACAGAAAAGAACCGAAGAAGCGCTCATTACAGCCAAGGAAAAAGCATTGGAGAGTGATAAACTGAAATCGGCATTCCTGGCAAACATTTCGCACGAAATACGCACGCCAATGAATGGTATACTGGGATTTGCAGAACTATTAAAGGAGCACAAGCAGCCGGATACGCAGGAACAGTTCATCGATATTATAACACAAAGCAGTACCCGCCTTCTTCACATCATCGAAGATATTGTCGATATTTCCAAGCTGGAAGCCGGGCAGCTACAGTTAAAAAAAGATGCCGTCCTGCTACGCAATTTGTTACACGATATTTTCAATATATTCAGGAAACAACAGGAATTCCTGGGAAAAGAATACATAAAATTCTATGCCGATATTGAAATTTCGAACAGTGAAACTTACGTGCTTACCGATGGCGACCGGTTGAAACAGGTATTATCCAACCTGCTCTCCAACGCCTTTAAATTTACCGATTCAGGTTTTGTAAAGTTCGGATATCGGATAATTGAAAAAGAAACAATCGAATTTTACGTTCAGGACACCGGCATTGGTATTCCTCATGAATTTCAGAACCAGCTGTTTAAAAGATTTCAGCAGGTTGATAATTCTAATTCCAGGAAATTTGGGGGAACAGGACTTGGCCTTGCCATTTGCGAAGGAATTGTAAAGCTTTTGGGCGGTCGCATATGGCTCACATCCGAAAAAAACAAGGGTACAACATTCTATTTTACGATCCCATTTGTGGAACCGGCAATACAAAGCCTCCCCGTACAGAGCAATGCCGTTTCAGAAAAAACAATGGACTGGAGTTCAAAAACAATCCTGATTGTGGAAGACGACCTGATCAACCTTGAATACTTCAAAGTTCTTCTGTATTCAACCAGCATCAATCTTATTTCGGCGAGCACTGGCGAAGATGCTGTATCCATTTGTACTGAAAACCAGAATATTGATTTGGTTTTAATGGATTTAAGACTTCCACAAATGAGTGGCTATGAGGCTTTCGAAAAAATACGCCAAATGAGGCCCAAACTTCCCTTAATTGCTCAATCGGCTTTTGCCATGGCCGAAGACGCCGCACAATGCCTGAACTTCGGATTTTCTGACTTCATTGCAAAGCCCATCAACAAAAACACCTTTTTCAACATTGTTAGGAAATACTTGGCGTAATTCTTAATCTTTTCTCCATAAAAAGTCGAAAAATTTAAAACCGTTTAGGAACGTTTTGCGTATATTTGAGGAAAAGTTAGATAAAATTTTTAATCTGAACTTATGGCTGAAAAAGAGTATTGGAATGAGGAATGGAGAGATGTTAGATTTGAAAAATTATCGGAAAGTGACAATTATCAGATCTCGAATTATGGAAGGGTGAGGATATTCAAGCCAGAAACAAAGAGCTGGAAAATTCTAAAATCGGCCAATGTTAAAGGATACCGTTACTTTACTTTTAAATCGAATATCGATTGGAAACATAAAGTAACAAAACCTGTACACAGACTGGTAGCAGAATTATTCTGTGAAAAACCTTCGGATAAACACAATTTTGTTATCCACTTAAACTTTGTGAAAGACAATAACTATTACAAAAACCTGAAATGGGTCACGCAAAAGGATTTAACAGAGCATAACAAAGTCAATCCAAAGGTAATAAATTCTCACAAAAAAGGGCGAATCACCAACGCAAAATTAACCGAAACGGAAGTTATCCGGTTAAAATTGAAGCTAAAACGTGGGAAGAATAAGTTATACAAAATTGCCAAAGAATTTGGGATAACCCACACCCAACTGAACCGAATCCGTTCGGGCGAGAACTGGGGACATATAAAGGTAGATTAATTACCTTTTAAAGCGCATGAAGATCCCCAGGGGCAATAGTCTCTGGGATCTTTCCTGCACGCATAATTCGCCACACTCGAAATCCCTTATATCGGGGAAATGCGATCGTATGATGTTTTCGGCTATGATTGCCGAAAATCCCATGGAGTACAAGTTCAATATCAGAAATGCATTGTTTTTCTCGAGTAACTTGCTGCACAGCCCAATCATTTCGTCAATCTGATCTTCAAGAATCCATTTTTCACCGTCGGGGCCACGGCCATAAGCAGGCGGATCGAGTATAATGCCGTTGTAAACTTTTCCACGCTTTACCTCGCGGCGGATAAACTTCATGGCATCTTCCACCACCCAGCGTATTCCGTTCAGATTACTGGCCTCCATATTGCCAGCCGACCAGTTTATTACCTGTTTTACAGAATCAACATGCACCACATCGGCTCCAGCAGCCTTAGCTACCAATGATGCTCCACCTGTATAGGCAAAAAGATTCAATACTGGCACACTCTCCTGCTGAAAGCAAGAAATAGTGCGGTAAATATAATCCCAGTTTTCGGCCTGCTCCGGAAATACACCAACATGTTTAAATGAAGTTAACCCCAGCCGAAGCTTAATTACTGTATTTTCGAGGCTATACTGAATGTACCATTGCTCGGGCATCCCAGGCTTAAGCTCCCATATACCTTTATCCTGGTCTTTGTTTTGGGATTTCTCGCGCCTGAACGTTGCATGTGCAAACTTTATCCATTCGCTTTCAGGCATACTTCTACCCCATAGAGCCTGAGGCTCAGGGCGACGAAGTACATACTTTCCGAAACGTTCCAATTTCTCTCCATTTCCGGAGTCGATCAATTCGTAATCCACCCAGTTTGCTGGCTTAAGTATTTTTATCCCATTCATTTATCTTCGAAAATTACGTGCATTTCACATTTTTTGCAATCAAAGTCAAGCCGGTAGGTATGGTGCATATCCCGCAAATACAAAGGTAATGTAAGCGCAGTTTTTCCTTTCTGATATACAGGGCAGGCATCGAGCTGGTAGCGTATACAATGTTTTGTGGTCATTACTACTTTGTCCGCATACGATTTTGTAAGCTCCAAAGCGGGTTCTATCTCCTCAATACCTCTTTTTTTATAGAATTGAGCAGCAAACTTATTGGAAACATTTCCCAGGTAAGTTAATTTCTTATTGGGGAGCTTCTGATCAGGTTTTACCGCTGAACCTGACGCTCTCAGGTATTCGTTTATCCTTACTTGCTGCAGCTTTTCAATAACCTCACGTCGCAGGCCATTGATAGCACTAGCCGGGAAAAAATATGCATTGCTTAGCTCAATATGGATAGATGATGCATTAAATGCAGAGCCTCCCAGTTTACTAAGCTGGTCTTTCAATGATTTCTGTGCCAACTCAGCGTTTTTTGCTAATGTTTTAGGGTAGTTCAGAAAAACCACTGCATGGTATCCATCTTCGTCTAAAGCTTCAAGCTGAAAACCATCAGAAACCTCTTTAAACGTAAAGGTTATATCTATTTTTCGTTCCGCGCAGTCGGATAATAAAGACTTTTCGAATTTCTGGTCGTGATTACGGAAAATTTCGGTACCTACCGTTAAATTCGTGGTTTGTTCAACGAAAACCTTGTTGTTTATTACCTTCTGAACAGCGAACCCATACAGCTTATCATCGCTGCCGAAGAAACACAAACCATCGCCATTGGAAATGCCGTCGCAATCCACTTTTATCCAATCCGTTCCCTTTTCGAGAACATACCCCAGCCGCTTTCCTAGGGATTTCTGTGTATTAGGCGATCCGGTCTTTTCCTTTCGACCGTTAATAAAATACGAGGTAAAACCACGATTAAAGCTTCGTTCCGAGTCCGGTTGAAATGATATGTCGCTCTTTCCCGAAGAAGACTTCTGTAAGCCGCTCTTCGTTTCCAATATAGCATCTATCCTTGTTCGGTACCAGGAAACAACATTCTTTACGTAGGTTATATCTTTTAACCGGCCTTCAATTTTGAAAGAGCGGATGCCCGCATCCATTAAGTCCTCGAGGTAAGCCGAAAGGTTTAAATCCTTTAGCGATAAGAGGTGTTTGTTTTGAACAACAACATTTCCACTTCCATCCGTCAGATCGTAAGATGAACGACAAGGCTGTGCACACAAGCCACGGTTGCCACTGCGTCCGCAAATTGCCTCGCTCATGTAACATTGTCCGCTGTACGACACACAAAGC
Organism: Bacteroidales bacterium; assembly: GCA_036261135.1. Classification (GTDB taxonomy): domain Bacteria; phylum Bacteroidota; class Bacteroidia; order Bacteroidales; family JAAUTT01; genus JAAUTT01. The sequence goes on along the minus strand of DATALJ010000252.1, from coordinate 67,057 downwards.
GCTCCGTGAACAAACGATTCCAATTCAACCGTTGTATGATCTCTGATTTCCCTTATCTGATGTAAACTAAGCTCGCGAGCCAGTATAACCCTCTGAATACCCAATGACTCGAGGAATTTGACTTTTTCGGGTGTTGTATTATGAGTTTGTGTACTAGCTATAATAGGAATATCGGGCAAATCTAGCTCAAGCAGCCCCATATCCTGAATGATAATACCATCAACGCCTATATTATATAACGATTGAATAATTGAACGGGCATCTTCCATTTCATCGTCGAATAATATTGTATTAAGCGTAACATAAACCTTTACACGGTATAAATGCGCGTATACAACCAACTTTTCGATTTCAGCAATTGAATTCCCTGCTGCAGAACGGGCACCAAACCGTGGGGCACCTATATATATAGCATCGGCACCATGATCGACTGCAGCTTTGCCATACTCAAAATCGCGCGCCGGAGCTAAAAGTTCAAGATATGATATTGCGTTATTTTTCACACTGCAAATGTAAAGGAAAATAAAATAGTTCCTTCATGCGAATTTTCGACTTTTCGAACATAAAATTCCAATAAAATTTGTTTGTTAAAATGCAGATTCTAACTTTGTATCATAAACAAATTGAACAAAAATGGTTGAAAAAGAAGAAATTCGCGGTCAGATAATCGATACAGCGCGAAAAATTTTCAGTAAATATGGTTTTCGTAAAACCACAATGGAAGAAATTGCACAAGGCATTGGAAAAGGCAAAAGTTCTATTTACTACTATTATCCAGGCAAAGAAGAAATATATAAAGCTGTAATAGAGAAAGAAGCTGAACTTCTTCGCGATTCCATACTGAAAGCCATTTCAAAAATAGACGATCCTATCGAAAAGTTTCGTGTATACGTTACCGTACGCATGAAAACGTTGCGCGATATGGTTAATTTTTATGAAGCCATTAAGAGTGAGCTTTTATCGAATCTCGATTTTATAAATAAAGCACGCGAAAAATACGACAAAGATGAAATTGAAATGTTGGAAGGTTTCCTGCGCGAAGGGGTAAAGCAGAATCTATTTAAAATAGAAGAGACCAACTTAACCGCTATTGCCATTGTTACAGCTATGAAGGGCCTTGAAGTTCCTTTATTTAAAAATTCGTACTTCAAGAATTACGAGGTGCACATCAATCATTTAATAGAAGTTATTTTTTACGGGATTGTAAAAAGGTAAAGACCATTGGTACAAAATAAAAACTCCGGGGGAACCACCCCCCGGAGAAAACCCTAAAATTTACCTTAATTAAAACTACTAACCAAAAACCTATGAAAAAATACCCCTTTTTATATTGAAAACTACTACTCTCTTTTCTCTCGTTATGTTCTTTTTTCTATACAAATATACGTTAACTGAAAAGCGATTTCCAGTTTTTTTTGGTGAGATTAATTATTGAAGTAAGATGACTTTAATTAAGAGGAATGGTGACGATTCTCACCTTAATAAGTACATTAAGTATAGAACATAATTATCAATTAATCAAAAAGTTAATTTCTATTTCACAATGCTTTACACGACATTTACTATAAAGCAGAAACTATTCATAAAGATATACTTGGATAAAGTATTCCATTTTTAAATTCGAGTTTAACATTTGAAATGTAAAAAATCATTACTAAATTACTCCTCGTTTAAAAACCAAAAAACCTTTTTACATAATTGGGTACTCCATGGAAAAATACTGCTGGGACTCTAGGAAAATTCTAATTGCAGAGGACGAAGAAACAAATTATCTCTTTGTAGAAGCCATTCTTGAAGATACAAAAGCCCAACTCATATGGGCCAGAGATGGGAAAGATGTTTTGGAATTAATCAATCAACATGATGTCGATTTGATTCTCATGGATATTAAAATGCCAGAAATGGACGGAATTACTGCAACCCGGAAAATAAGACAAACCAATAAGGATATACCTATTATTGCACAAACGGCCTACGCTATGTCTGAAGATAAAACCAAATGCCTGAATGCAGGATGCAACGACTATTTAGCCAAGCCTATAAGTCATAACTTACTGCTCTCCACTATCGAAAAATATTTAACCAATAAATAATTGTTTAATTGAACAAATGATCGCTCTGCTCATTAAGAGTAAAGCTATTTGTTTCGGCCATATGTTTTAAGGGTAGGGTAAAGTAAAATTCAGAGCCAAATTCATTTTGTTCGAGCCATATTTTTCCGCCCATTAGCTCCACCAAGCCTTTGCAAATAGAAAGGCCTAATCCGTTCCCACTATAAGTGCGGTTATAGCCTTCATCCACTTGTTTAAACCGATCAAATATCCGTTGTGCATTTTCTTTCTTAACGCCTATGCCTGTATCTTTAACATAACATACACATTCATCGTTAGCGCAACGATACCCCATGCGAACCTCACCTATATTGGTGAATTTAAATGCATTGTCTAATAAATTCGAAAATATCTGTTTCACCCGGAATTCATCAATAAAAAGAGACATTTCTTCTGTTTCGAAATTCTTATCCAGTATGAAGTTGAAATTCTTATTCGCCTGTATTTTGATGGACACAAAACTATTGTACACCTCTTTTACAATCTGATTCAGATCGCCCTGTTTTTCAATAAGCTTCAACTGACCTGCATCCAGCATCGAAATATCAATAATATTCGATACGGTATCCATTAAGCTATTCCCATTATGAATAATAATATCGAGGTATTGTCTACGCTCTGCTTCAGGAATTTGGGGACTTTTGAGTATTTGAGCAAAACCAATGATTCCATGAATCGGGGTTCTGATTTCGTGCGAAATATTGGCGAGGAATGTTGATTTCAGTTTGTCGCTTGTTTCGGCTTTCTCACGTGCCTGGCGCATGCGTTTTTCGAAGTTCTTACGTTCAGAAATATCCCAGTTTACACCTATTAGCCGCACAGGTTTTGACTCCTTATCCAGAATAACGTCAGCGAAAATCCGGATATGCTTCAGATTTTTTGTTTGTGTTTTTACCCTGAATTCACTTCTGAACGGTATTTTTTGCTTAATCGACAGCTGGATGTCTTCTCTGAACTTAGGAAGATCGTCGGGATAAATAAGCGCTTCCCATCCCGAAATCTGGTTCGAGAAGCGTGTTGGCTCAAGCTCATACAACTCGAACATATTTTTATCCCAAATGAGCATATTATTTCGGATATGCCAATCCCAAATCCCTATTTTGGCTGAATTCACAGCTAATTCGAACCGCTCCTTTAATTTTTTCAGTTCTTTTTCCGCCCTGTAACGTTCAAACTCTCTTAATTGAAGTTTTTCGGTCATTTCGTCGATAGCCTTGGCCAATTTCCCGAATTCAGAAGAGGAATCGGAAATTCCCGAACGAACATCGAGATTGCCCTCAGCGATTGTACCTGCCGTAACTACAAGCTTATCAATAGGCTTAATAATAACTTTCCTGGCAAATAGAAAAGCACAGATCATAATAAGAATACCGGCTATAACCCATATGAGTGTATATTTTGTGAGTGCTTCCTGAAATTGGGCTAATGCCTGCTTTAAAGGAATTCCAACGTATATGGTCATATAGGTTTGCTGGTCGGGCAGATTCAGGTTACAGTAGCCATACAGCCTTCTGGTGCTGTCGTTGGATTCCGCAACAAAGGTATCCTCCTGTTTGTCACTATTAATTGTATAATCGAGGATTTCAGATCGTTCTCTAACACCGTTTATTATTTTTGCATTGGGAGAGTGGTACATGATGGTACCTCTGTGATCGATAAACGTGAATATAGCATCATTTCCCAAATTCGCTGATTTAAAAACATTGTTGTAATAGCTCAGGTCAAAAGATGCAATTAATACGGATTCGACCCGACGGTCAGCCGAAAGGATAGGATATGCATAATGCAGAACGGGCAAACGTGTTAAGCGACTTTTAGTGTATTCACCTACCGAAAACGATTTGGTACGCATAACGTCTTTGAAATATTTACGGTCCTTGACATTCAACTTTGCGACTCCCAAGCCCGACGCGATAAGCTCTCCTCTGCTATCTACCTGTAGTAGTACGGCATACGAAGGATTCTGCTTCATTATATGTTTTAGCAATGAATTGATTCGAGACGAATCTTTGGGATATCTTATATCGGGGATCTGACTTAAAACACCCAATAACTGTTTTGTGTTCTCTTCAACAAATTTCTGTTGCTGAGCCAAATTGCGGGCAACCCTTATGGCATTTTGCGATGCATATTCAATAGCATGTTGCTTTTGCTCGTACGACGAATATAGAATAATAGCAAACAAAGGAACCAGTATAAGCAATACCAGCAATACCAAGTTTGTTCTAATAGAGCTTTTGTTGAGGGTTTTCATTCGTTATATACCGGATATAAAACACATTTTGATATACCACAAAAAAACTATAATTTTTACTCAGGTATAATGTTAAAAGTTACATGCTTCCCGGATTTATTTTAGTAAATACGCGTTTTTTAATGTAAGACATTGAATTTCATTGACTAAATTAAACAACTTCGCTATGCATTCTTTAACTGTTCGTACCTGAAGCAATCCACCAAATGGTCGTTTACCAAACCAGCTGCCTGCATGTATGCATATATAATTGTTGATCCGACGAACCGGAACCCGTGTTGAATTAAATCTTTGCTTATTTTATCCGAAAGTGCAGTTTTGGGGGGTATCTCCTTTAAGTTGCTATAAGTACCAACAATGGGAGAACCATCTACAAAACGCCAGATATACGCATCGAAACTTCCGAATTTTTCCTGAATTTTGATAAAAGCAGATGCATTAGAAATGGTTGCTTCTATTTTAAGCTTGTTACGGATAATTCCAGCATCGGAAAGCAGCGCATTAATTTTGTCCTGATTGTATTTGGCTATTTTCTCGTAATTGAATTCATCAAAAGCTTTCCGAAAGTTTTCACGCTTGTTCAATATGGTGTTCCAGCTCAACCCTGCCTGAAAGGCATCGAGTACAAGGAATTCGAAGTGCTTTTTTTCGCCGTGAAGGGGTGTGCCCCATTCGGTGTCGTGATAGGCTATTGCCAGTGTATTTCCTTTATGCCAGGGGCATCGTGACAGGGTTTCGTCTATGGTATACATGATCGTGATTTTTATGTAAATGGTCCGAAATGGCTTCTGTTTCGGTCACACAATATAGTAAAATTAAGCGATATACCCTTACTGAACTTTAAGTATAGCGCATTGTTTAACTTATAAAAGGATTAGGATGAAATTCCACTTTGTTATATTAATGATGATAACCATTTCTGCAAATTGCCAGGAGAAAGGAAAAAATATGGACGCAAAGGATACCGTAACGAAAAGTAAAGAAGACTGGAAGAAACAATTAACGCCTCTCCAGTATTTTGTAACCCAGGAAAAGGGAACTGAAAGCCCGTTTACAGGAGAATACGACCTTTTCTTTGAGAAAGGTTATTATGTTTGCGTTTGTTGTAAAAGCAAACTATTCGAATCGAACCATAAATACAACTCAGGATGTGGATGGCCCGCATTTTCCCAAACCGATAAAGCCGCCATTAAAGAAAAACGCGATACCAGCCATGGAATGGAGCGTACAGAGGTTCTGTGCGCCAAATGTGGAGCGCATTTGGGGCATGTTTTCCCAGATGGTCCCCCTCCTACTCACCTCAGGTACTGTATCAATTCAGTAGCTCTTCAGTTTGTTCCAGCAAAACAGGACTAAAACCAGTTCCTTCTTCTGAAAAACAATACGCCCAGAAAGGTTATAAAAGAAGTAAATGCCAGAATGATCCAGAAGGCGTATTTATTTCCCTCCAGAAAGTTTGGAACGTTCATTCCGTACAAGCTGGCTATTAACGTAGGAATCATTAATATAATAGTAACTGAAGTAAGCTGCTTCATTACAAAATTCACGTTGTTAGAAATAACCGAAGCAAAGGTGTCCATCATGCCAGCCTGAATATCGCTGTAAATCTTGGATATCTCAATGGCTTGTTTGTACTCGGTAATTACGTCTTCCATCAGGTCCTCATCTACTTCCTGGTTAATTACGAGCCTGGATCGTTGCAACTTATGCAGTAGCAACTCATTAGATTTTAGCGAAGTAACAAAATACACCAGACACTTTTCCATCTTCAGCAGATAGTGAAGTTCTTTGTTTTTGGCTGATTTTACCAATTCATTTTCGATATCGTTGTTAATCCGGTTTATATCCTTGAGGTAACGCAAATAGCATGTTGCAGAACTCAAAAACAATTGTAAAACAAACGAAACTTTATTCTGAAGGTTGATATACCTGTATTTGGGAAGCAAAAATATATCACGAAGCACATCATTCTCGTTCAGACAAATGGTAATGATGCAATTCATTGAAATAAGGACACCCAGCGGAATGGTATAATAAGGAACTCCGGTCTGCTTGCTATGTACCGGAATTCGAATAATTATAAGTAACCAGCGTCCTTCAACTTCCGAACGTGAACGTTCGTCGATATCGAGAATATCGGTAATAAAATCAAGAGGAACTCTTTGTATATCTGTTAAGTAACTAATTTCTTCCTGCGTAGGAGCTACTACATTAATCCAGGAATTTTTTTCATATTTCTTTAATTGCTTTAGTCCGTTATCTTGTTTCCAAAATGTGAGCATCTTATTCCTATTTACCTGATTAAAACTAATTTTCAAAACACCCCAATCCTATTCATCAGGAAGATTACGGGTAATAAGGCATTAGTTTATACAACCAGGCTTGGGAAAAGGCTTTACATGCAATAAAACACATCATGTTGTGCTCTAGTGCCCGAAAAAAAGAAGCTTTGTAACGAAAAATCATAAGCATCCAGTTTTTTAGCCGGATGCAGGTTAATTAAAACTAACGAAACATCCGATCTAAGTCGTTTATTAAAATTTTCTCGTGATAAGGACAGTCGTCCATAGCATTAAAAAAGATTGGTTTTCGGATGCAAAAGTAATTATTTTTTATTTTCGAAAGTAAAAGGGATCAAAGTATTTTGTGGTTTTATGCTGATGTTAATTGTTCCCTGCATATAAATAATAGCATTTCCCGAAATACGAACTCGGTTATCGGCAGATAATTCCCCATGAATTTCGCCACCCCTTTCGGACAACTGACGGGATATTAGTTTCTTCTTGTTCAGCCTTTGGCTCCAATATGGAATTAAGGAGCACTGGGCAGAACCCGTTACCGGATCTTCGTTAACCCCTACTTTAGGGGCAAAGTAGCGTAAAACATAATCGCACTGATTGCCTGGGGCGGAAACCAGAACAGACCGATGTTGCAGTTCGCTCATGCTGCGGAAATCAGGGCGAAGTTCAAGTACTTCCTTTTCGGAGTTCAGCGCAACAAAAAGATGCCGGGATTCGGCATTATACATTTCCTTGTATTGCACGCCTAGTATTTCTGCTAAATTGGGCAATGGGCCGGTTGGTTCCAGTTCGTATGCAGGAAAATCGAGCGTTATGAAACCATCGGATGCCTGAGTTACAGAAAGGATGCCGCTCTTCGACTCAAAGCGTATAGGCTTCGATCCGTAATTGTATATCTTAAACAGAACATGCGCAGTTGCTAATGTTGCATGCCCGCACAAAAATGCCTCCGCCTTGGGTGTAAACCATTTAATCTGAAAAACATCATCCTTTTTAACAATAAAAGCAGTTTCCGACAGATTGTGCTCGGCTGCTATCGATTGCAATATTTCGTCGGGCAACCAGCTTTCCAGCATGCACATAGCAGCCGGATTTCCTTTAAATACCTCACTTGTAAAGGCATCCACATAAAACAACGGTATTTTCATACGCCTCCTCCAAATTAAACATACCTAAAACAAGTATATAACCTAGCTTATCATGCTTTTCCGCAAACTCGATAATTTCATTTTCAACTCATCCAGCTGCTTGTAAGTGGACCCCATATCTTTCTCGTCTAAAGAAAGATCTTTAAGACTTGATCGTACGTCGGTAAATTTTACGATTAAATCTTTGATTATTGGCTCATTCTTATATTTTTCAAGCAAAGATAAAAGGTTATCGATGGATGTTTTTTGCTCTACAATTCGTTCAATTAATTGAATGTCGGAATTCTGAGTATTGGCAAGCTGTACTGCAATGTACATAGCCTCAGTCCAGCCACCTGCAATAATAAGAGAAGCTGCGCTTGCCCTGTTGTTTGCTTTCAGATGTTCCTCTGTATTCTTGTACATCTGATTGGCAATAAGCACAAGGGAATCCTTGTTGGTAAGGTTGGTTTCGATCCGTTTCAGTGAAACCATGAACTTATCATTGGGAATACCCAATTCAGTGGACAGCTTATTCATGTTCTTCAAATACCTACCTGCCTGTTCAAACTGCTCAAAATATTTGGCATACGAAAGATCTACGGCATATACACCCAGATTTAATGCCTTATCTGTTGATGTTTCGTAAGCATGAATGCGGTCGGGGGAATTAAGCAGTTTCTCGTCATACGACGCCCCAATGGCCTGAAAAAGGCTCGACATCTCAACAGAAAGATACATATTGTAAAAGATAGGTATGCTTCCGTCCACTATTTTCACCGAGTCCGATAATATAGTATTTGCGGATGCAGAGTCATTATTGTTATTCGTTTCTTTCGGCCCACTGGAACAAGAGTAAAAACAACCAGCAGCAACACAAGTAAATGCAAGTAACAGTTTGTTCATTTTTAAAGAAAAGTAAGGTTATATACAAACCTACGAAATTTTTCGATTGAATAAAGGACCAAAAATCGAAATTTCAAGCATATTTCCGGCAACTTTAAACAAAGCTACCGGAAGTTCCTGTAACGCTACTTACAACCCTCGGTTAATATGGAAATAATGCTTCCTCCTATTTTACAAGTTTCGAAATAACTTTGAAGGTATCATTTCCAGCATACCTGCATAGCTCGAAGAGAATTGACTCGTAGGTTGAAATGATTACGCCCGATGCAGCCATTCGATGCATTGCAACTGCTTTGTCGGAAGGCTTCCGCGACGATACACAGTCCTCAATGACCACGGGGATAAACCCTTTATCTTTCAAGTCGATGGCTGTTTGCAACACACAAACATGTGCCTCAATACCAGCAATTATGACGAACTTCTTATTCAGGTTGTGCAAACGGGTAGCAAACGATGGTTCATCGCAGCAACTGAAAGCAATTTTCTCAATCGAATCGGTATTCTGAAGTATTTCCTTTACCGGTGGCACAGTAAAGCCAAGGCCTTTCGTATACTGTTCTGTCAATAAAAGAGGAACATTCAGTGCCTGAAGACCATTAATCAATATCTGTGTATTCCTGAGCAGCGACTCACCATCGTGCATATGAGGTAATAAGCGTTCCTGAATATCGATAATCAACCCACAACAATCTTCTTTTACAATACGCATAAGCTAAACAGTTTTAGTAAAATTTTGAGCAAACCCAACAGAGATATAATTTTCGTACGACATACATACCTCAGTTGCAAAATCGACGGCATTTGTAATAATTAAACCCCAATCATCCGCCTTAAGCGTGGGTATTTGATGTTTCCGGATTCCTGCTTTCCAGAAGCTATGAATAATGCCTGCATTAAATGTATCGCCAGCCCCAATGGTACTTACCGGATTTATTTTCCGCACCGGGAAACCAAATACACCTGAAGGAGTATAAACACTTACACCCTTTGAACTATCCGTATATATCATATTCGGGCAATATTGCGATATATACTTATAAGCACTCGCGGCATCGCGCGCGCCAGCAATAAGCTCCATATCTTCATTAGAGCATCTCACCACAGTTGCCATTTGCATGTTTTCGATGATGAGCGGCCGGAGCTGTTCCAATTCATGTAAATGAGCCTTGCGAAAGTTAGGATCGTAATAAATTACGGAACCTTGTTGGCGTGCAGCGGCTAGTATATCTTTGATTGTAGGCCTTATATCGTTTGTAATCCCGTAAAATGAACCAAACATAACATAATCGTCGGCGTTTATGGCAGGAATTGTAATCTCAAGACGTTTCCGGGGATATAACTTATAAAAATCGTACGAAGCATTATTATTTTCATCGAGGAAAGCCATGGCCAATGCTGTTTTTCCATCGTTGTAATGATGAACGAATCGGGTATCAATAGAATTCTCCTTAAGAAAACTTTCAATCATTTGTCCAACTTTATCAATCCCGTATTCAGAAATAAAATATACTGGTATTCCCAGCCTTCCTAAGCTTACGGAAGTATTCAACATGGATCCTCCGGCTTTTGCGGCGACCGGCTGATTGTTACTGAATATCATATCGAGCACTGTTTCGCCAATGGTATATACATTTGCCATAAAATAAACGCTCCCGGGTTTAGTGGTTCAGTAATGCAGATTTATCAAGCTCTTCGTAATTATCCAGAAATATAGTGAGTTTATCTACAATCTGTCGTACACCATCTTCAGTGTCTGACTCGATATTCAGGGGGATTACAGGATCGTGCAATGATAAACGCAGCAGAAACCAGCCGGATCCCGAATTGCTATCGCAAGACACGCGAATTCCCTCGAAGTTCTTAGGTACAATCTGCCAGCCGGGAACTGTAGCCACGTATTTCCCGAGATCAGTAATAATTTTGCTACCATACGAACGAAAATCGTGGTTCTTTATTTTGAATCGGAATTCCTTGTTCTCCTTTGGCATACGAAGCGAAGCAATAAGATCGGTAAGCTTCTTTCGTCCTTCCAATTTCAGTTTAGCAGCTTTTATAAGCAGCTTGGTTACAAGAAAAGCACCATCGTCGAGGAAATAATTTTCTTTCAATGCAGCGTGTCCGCTGGTTTCTATGGCAATCCAACATTCAATGCCTTCTTTATTCAGGCGTATAGCCTCGTTTATCACGTTTTTATATCCGCGTTTGAAGCGATAGTGAAATCCCTGGAGGTTCTTCTCAATAAAATAACTCAATCCATCGGAGGTAATAGAGTCGGTAACAATGCAGGTTCTCGGATGCTCCTCAAGGATAATCGCACTAATAAGTGCTATGAGGGCATTACGGTTGATGCCGTTTCCTTTATGGTCAACAGCAGCTGCGCGGTCTACATCGGTATCGAAAATAATACCCAGGTCGGCATTATTTGCTACTACTGCCTTTTCGATGAACGACATGGCTGTTTCGTCCTCGGGATTAGGTATATGGTTAGGAAACATCCCATCCGGATCGAGAAACTGGCTTCCGGTAATATCGGCACCAAGTGGTTCCAGCACCTGGTGAGCAAAGAAACCGCCTGCACCATTGCCGGCATCTACCACAATCTTGAAACCGGTAAGTGGTTTTTCGAAGTTTGTGGGATGATTAACCGATTTGCGAATGGTATCTTTAAGAAATTGGGAATACCTGTTCAGTAAATCAAAATTTTCGATATGCCCGGTAAGTTCTGAGTAGAGTTCCTTTAAATGTCCAGCAAGCGTTAGGATTTCTGTAATATCCTGCTTTTCCAATCCACCCGAAGGTGTAAACAATTTTATACCATTCCGGTTAAACGGAAGATGGCTGGCAGTAAGCATTGCAGCACCATCGAAGTGTGTATCTTCAAACACAATACTCATAAACATGGCCGGAGTGGAAGACAATCCGCAGTTAATAGCCGTTGCACCCATCGATCGGATGCCTCTTACAAAGGAATCAAGCAACGCAGGCCCGGAGATTCGAGAATCGCGCCCTACAGATATCCTTAACGAATGATGCGATTTATCCAGTTTTTTACCAAGCCATTCCACAAAGGCAACTCCAACCTTTTCGGCAATAAGAGGAGTCAGATTTACGCTTTCTCCTTCAATTCCTTGTATGGCAACACCACGGATATCTGATCCGTTCTGTAATTCAAGTAGGTTTATTTGTTCCATGTCAGAAATATTAACATTCATACATTTATTCCTGAATAATCAATAGCTGTTTTCTAACCTCACCCCCAACCCCTCTTCTAAAGATGAGGGAGTTTGTCCTTCTCCTCTCAGGAGAAGGATGTAGGATAAGGTCAACGAGGCATATGAATTTGCAGGTTATATTCCCTTAGCAGCGCGGCGCGATTTTTCACCAAGATAGCCACCATGATGTCTTTTGGCATATTCTTCGGTTGTAAAGTTAATCCGCTTCATCATTCCAACTACAAGGATATCCCCAATAACAGTCATTACGGTAGTTGAAGTTGTGGGAGAAAGTCCCAGCGGGCATACTTCTGCAGGTCCACCGGTGCTAATTGTTACATCAGCTATTTTTCCGAGATCGCTGTCGGGATTGCCTGTAATAGCAATGATGGGTATATTCTCGAATAAACGGTCGGAAAGTTCAATAATCTCCATTATTTCCCGGGTTTTACCGCTGTTAGATATTAATAAAAGAATATCGTTCTTTTGCATTACACCTAAATCGCCATGTTGCGCATCGGCAGGATGAAGGAAAACAGCGGGTGTGCCCGTTGAGCTAAAGGTTGTGGCTATGTTTACTGCAATTTGCCCGGCTTTTCCCATGCCGCTGGCAATAAGTTTACCACCTTTGCCATGAACATGATCGTAAATCATATCCAGCGCCCTGGCAAAAGAATCACTTACTGGTATATTAAGAATTGCCTGAGCTTCAGCCTCAAGTACGTGCTTTATTTCTTCAATCATAGACTAGATTTAATTACTCAAATGTAATACAGAAAAAAGAAGGACTCAAAAATATCTGCTGTATAAACGCATTTTATTCCTATTTAATCTGAATTTGATTATGCTGCTATACAATTTATTCACACTGCGTTATTATAAAACTAACTAAAATCATTTTTTTATAAGAACACCAACATTTTCAAGTTTTTTTTCGTAAATTACAGTAAATATGCCCTCCCATCATTAATCCATTGCACAGGATTAATTAACCATTTAAATTTTAATATTTTACAGCTATGATTAAACTTAAAAACATCAAGATCAGCAGAAAATTAGTTATTGTTTTCTCGGTAATTATTTTCTTGTACATTGTTGGGCTGGGATATAATGTTTATAACCTGTTCCAAACCAAGGAAACTGTTAACCATATTTACAATACGCGACTTAAAAGCGTTGATTACCTGATAGAAAGCGACCGTGATGCTTACCAGTCGAGCATAGCCATTAGCCAGGCTCTGAATCCCCGTATCAATACGGACCCTACCAAGCTGTTGAAGAAAACAGAAGAAATAAAAACCAATCTGGATCAGATACTGGAACGGTATAACATTTTCGACAGCCTTTACCGTGAGTCGGGAAGCAAACTATATCCTGAAATTGATTCGACATTCAGGGCTGAATATAACCTGATTTATCAATACAGCGTTGAAATAGACTCTTTATTGAAGAAACAACAATTTACCGCGGCCGAAAATATTTATTTTGGCATATATGCCGGAAACTACGAAAAAATGCGCAGTGCGTTAGACCAATTCACTGAAGTCAGCCTTTCAGAGGCAGAATTGGAATATAACAATAGTCAGTCCGCACTTACAGGAATTGCCATTAACTCATTTATTATTTTCTGCATCATCCTTGGCATTATCCTAACCAGCAGTGTGATCATTATCAGAAGTATCAAGAAACCGCTGGACATTGCAGTTGATATTACCCGTAAAATATCGAAAGGTAACCTGGCCGTTAAGCCTACCGTGGATCGCAGCGACGAAATGGGAGAAATGCTGGGATCGATAAGGATTATGATAGAACAGCTTCGCGAAATAGTGAACAACATAATAAATAGCGCACTTACCGTATCGGAAGCCAGCAAGCAGATTAGTGTTAGCTCAGAACAACTGTCGCAGGCATCGAATTTACAGGCTTCTTCTACTGAAGAAATTTCTTCATCGATGGAGGAAATGATGTCGAGTATCAACCAAAACACCGACAATGCCCGTGAAACAGAGAAAATTGCTGAACTTACAGTACAAAAAATTAACTCATTAAGCCAAAAAGCAGCAATAAGTATCGAATCGGTACGGAAAATTGCTGAACGCATTGAAATTATAAACGATATAGCTTACCAAACCAATCTGTTGGCGCTTAATGCCGCAGTAGAAGCGGCCCGTGCTGGCGAACTGGGAAGAGGTTTTGCAGTGGTTGCCTCCGAAGTACGGAAACTTGCCGAGCGCAGCCGTTTAGCAGCAGATGAGATTGTAGAATTATCGCAGGTTACCAAAACACAAACGGAAGATGCCGGCACGCTCATTCAGGAATTGGCACCGGATATCCATAAAACATCCAAACTGGTTCAGGAAATCACCGCAGCAAGCATTGAACAGGATGCAGGAGCTAAACAGGTTACTACAGCTATCTTGCAATTGAGCCAGACTACGCAGGAAAATGCAGCTGCGGCAGAACAACTGGCATCAAGCGCTATTCAGCTTACCGATCAATCGGAAAACCTCAAAAAGGTGGTATCCTTCTTCAAACTAACCGAAGATGATATCAGTAACACGATTACCGATATGTCGTCGCAAATCGCCAAATTACAGGAAACCATACAGATACTGTTAAAAACCAATCTTCAGAATAAAGAAGATAAGGCGCCAGAATTGAAAATGAGTAATACAGAAGAAAACGAAACGTTCAAATACAAAGAACAGCCTAATTTTCCAAAAGAAAGCAGTGACAAAGGGGTAAAGATTCAAATTGAGGATCCGAAGGATCAGGGATATGATAAATTCTAGGGTTTAGAAATTGCTGCAGATTTTGAGCAACTGTCATTTCGGCCTTCGCCGGAATGACAGTTACCTTCCAACAGGTACATTTAGCTTTAACAGATGATTAATTTTAACAAGCAGATCTTTCGGACGAATGGGTTTTGTAATATAACCCTGAGCACCGCAGGCAAAAGCAGTTGCCATCATTTGATCTTCAGAACAGGCAGAAAAAAAGGCAATAATACAATCCTGTAAATACCGGATGCTTCGTATTTCGTTGCACAGCTGAATTCCATCTTTTCCAGGCATCATAATATCTAACAATATCAGGTGGGGTATTTGTTCCATCGCAATATTAAACGCTATTTCGGGAGAATTAGCAATATAAACCCTGTACCCTGCTTTTCTAAGATTGAAACTTACGATTTCCAGGATATCATCTTCATCATCTACAACCAGTATTTTATAATCACTTAGAGGCATCAGGCTTATCTTGAAATAGCTCTTTTTTCTTTCTGTGCTTAAGAACTTTAGCTTCGAGATAAAAGATAATCTCTTCGCTTATATTTTTCGTTTGATCGCCCACCCGCTCCAGCTTGCGGATTACAGACAACAGACTTAACGTAGTGATCATTTTCTTTGGGTTCTTATCTATAAGCTTGGCGCCTATTGTATTGGCCTGCTTGTTTATTTGATCCAGTATATCGTCCTTCCCAAATACATTGCGGGCTTTCGAATTATCTTCCTTTTCGAAAGCTTCGAGCGCCTCGGTAAGCATATCAATACATACGGAAAACATTTCAGGAATGCGGGTTTCTTTCAATTCGTTGGCCTCAATATTGCATTCACAGTCCTTTACAATGGCGGCCGTTCCTTTGGCATAATCGCCAATACGTTCGAGGTTATAGTTTATCTTAAGTACCGATAAAACAAAGCGCAAATCACTGGCTACCGGGTTAAAGAGTGCAAGAATATTCTCGCAATCCATATCGAGTTTTATTTCGAAAGCATCTACGCGCTTTTCGTTGGCCTTAACCTCTGCATACAAGTCCCTGTCGTTGTTTTCGATTACGGTTTTGGCCTTTCCCAATTGGCTAATAACGAGGTGCCACATTTCAACCACTGAGGCCCTGAGTTGCTTGAGTTCTGTATCTAAGTGTGTCATGTAATTTTCAATTATATATGTTCTTTGTTTAAATCTTCAAATTAGCCTGAATATAACCTCACCCCCAACCCCTCTCCTAAAGGCGAGGGGAGTTTGCCTCATAGTACTTTTTAAGTCCTTCCTCTCAGGAGAAGGATTTAGAATGAGGTCAATGAATTTTTTAATTTTCAAATTTGCTCATTTTCAAATTTTCAAATTAGTTAAATCAACCAAACCTTCCGGTAATATAATTCTGGGTTCTGATATCCTTAGGATTCGTAAATATTTTCTTGGTATTGTCATATTCAATAAGCTCTCCAAGATAGAAGAATGCCGTTTTATCGCTCACACGGCCGGCTTGCTGCATATTATGCGTTACAATTACAATCGTGTACTGACTTTTCAGTTCATAAATAAGGTCTTCAATCTTGGAAGTACTGATGGGGTCTAGTGCCGACGCAGGTTCGTCCATTAAAATAATGGATGGCTCAATGGCTAAGGCGCGTGCAATGCACAAACGTTGCTGCTGACCGCCGGAGAGTTCAAAGGCCGATTTCTTAAGTTTATCCTTTACCTCATCCCACAAAGCGGCCTGTTGAAGCGAGCGCTCTACACGTTCTTCAATAAAAGATCTGCTTTTCTCTCCATTCACGCGTAACCCGAAGGCCACATTCTCGAAAATTGATTTAGGAAACGGATTGGGCTTTTGGAATACCATCCCTACCTTCTTTCTCAGATCGTCAATTTCCAGTTTCTTTGTATAAATTTCTTCGCTGTTAACCAAGACTTCGCCGGTTATTTTAACGCCGTCGATCAGGTCGTTCATCCGGTTGAAAAGCCTCAGATAGGTTGATTTTCCGCAACCCGAAGGCCCAATTAAAGCTGTAACGGTATTTTTGTCCATTCCCATGCTTACATTTTTCAATGCATGAAAATCGGAATAAAACAAATTCACATCTTTTGTTTCAATAATAGGCATATCAATTCATTTTTACTTTATTACCAAAATACCTTCGTAAGGCGTTTGCCAGTAAGTTTATAATTAAAATAATAAGAATAAGCACCAGTGCTGTTCCATAGGCCATGGCGCGAGATTCTTCAATGTTGGTGCCACTTGTGGATATTACATAGAGGTGATAAGGCAATGCCATCACCTGGTCGAATATACTCGATGGTAGCTTGGGCAGGAAGTATGCTGCCACTGTAAACAGAATGGGCGCTGTTTCGCCTGAGATTCGGCCTACCGATAAGATAAGACCCGTTATAATGTTCGGAAAAGCAATAGGAAGAACCACTTTCCGGATTGTATACAGCTTACTTGCGCCTAGCGCATAGCTTCCAATACGAAAAGAACTATCGACCGAAAGCAGCGCCTCCTCTGTAGTACGAATAACTACAGGTAAGGAAAGTAATCCGAGTGTTAGCGAGCCGGCAAGAATTGAATCGCCGAAACCCATTGTATTTACGAACAACGACATCCCAAACAACCCAAAAACAATGGAAGGTACACCCGCCAGGTTATTGGTCATCAGTTTTATAAAGCGTTTAAAAAGACCATCCTTAGCATATTCGTTGATGTATATACCGGATAATATCCCAATAGGAAATGCAAACAGGATACTTCCTGCAATCAAACACAAGGTTCCAATAATAGCCGGGTAAATGCCGCCTTTGGTCATCCCGTCTTCAGGCATGGAAGTAATAAACTCCCAGCTAATTACACCTATGCCTTTGTAAATAATGAATCCCAGGATGAGAAACAAGAAAGCCACTACCAGGGCACTCATTCCCCGTAATGACCAAACGGCAATTTGCTGGTTACGTTTTTTAATTTTTGCGTATTTCGATTGATTTGCCATGCCTATCGTCTTTTCTTTTTAAGTCCGAATTCAACTGTTAAATTTAAAACCAGTACAATAATAAAAAGTACCGCACCGAGAGCAAATAGAGCCTTATAGTGTAAGCCTCCCTGAGGTGCTTCGCCAAGTTCGGCAGCAATGGTTGCCGGAATGGTACGTACCGGTTGTAATAATGAGTGGGGCATTACGGCTGAATTACCAGTAACCATAAGTACAGCCATTGTCTCGCCTATAGCCCGCCCTATTCCAAGAATAATAGCAGCCGTGATTCCCGAAGATGCGTAAGGAAGGATAACCTTATAAATGGTTTGCCATTTATTGGCTCCCAGCGCGAGACTGGCCTCCTTCATTGCCCGGGGTGCAGTGCGAATGGCATCTTCCGATATGGTAATAATTGTTGGCAAGGCCATTATTGCAAGAATAATAGCTCCAGACAAGGCGGTTTCGCCAACACTCAGCGCGAATATCTTCTGAATAGCAGGTACAATCACAACCAACCCGAAGAAGCCATATACAACCGATGGTATACCGGAGAGAAGCTCAATAACAGGTTTCAATGCCCTCCGAACTTTCTCGTTGGCAATTTCGGCCATATATATGGCGGTTGCCAAACCCAAAGGCAATGCAATAATAATGGCTGCAAGACTTACCCATAAAGTACCCATAATAAGAGAGAGTATGCCGAACCTTGCCGCAGGATGACCCGTAGGATACCACTCCGTACCTCCAACAAAAGAAAACAATGATATTTTCTTGGGATTCAGATGGGTTACACGCCCTGTTTTATCGGCATATTTATCGGGAATAAATGCGATAATGCCTGGTGTAGCTTCTACGAGTTCGGTAACCTTTTCGCCGAGGTGTTCAAAATTAGGGCCTAACTGTTCTTCGGTATAATAATTTCCTATATCATCAATGCGAACCAGGGTTATTTCCAGGTCACTACCCCCTAGCTCTTTCCAATTGGTAATTTCCTGATCGAACACCCTCTTAATCTGCTCTCCGGTGAGCTTTTCGACCTTATTAGACTTGTTAATCAGCAATGCTTCGCCTTTTTCAACAGGAGAACTTCCTATAAGCCCCCATCCTTCGCGAAACAAGAAAACAATAATCAGCAGCACCGTAAGTGTTGTTATGGTGCTGCTTAGAAATAAAGTGCCTTCAACGGTTTTTTCTATTGTCTTTTTTAAATAGCCTGCCATTCGTTTTCATTTATTAAATAAATTGGGCACATCGGGCTCTGTTACTTTAAAGGAATATAACCAACTTCTTCAACGGTCTTCTGTCCTTCGGCTGACAAAACATAGGTTACGAAAGGCTTTACTTTAGCTTCGGAAGAGTTAGGATAATAGTAATACAGCGGACGAACAACCGGATACGTTTTATTCTTAGCTGTAGCCATCGAAGGAGCTATAAAGGTTTTGCCCTTATCGTACGATACTTTTATTGCTTTTACGTCCTTTTCGAGGTAAGCTAAACCTACATACCCTATAGCACCTTTGGTTTGGTTAACGCTTTGTATAATAGCTCCGGTTGCAGGCATCATTAAGCAAGATGCCGCATAGCTTTTATTGTTCATTACATGTTCCTTAAAGAATTCAAAAGTACCGGAGCTCGATTCGCGCGAGTATACTACAATAGGCATATCATCGCCTCCCACTTCTTTCCAGTTCTTGATTTTTGCTGTAAAAATACCTTCGAGCTGTTCGCGGGTAAGCTGGCTAACCTTGTTGCCCGGATTAACAACTACTGCGAGTGCATCATAGGCTATAATGATTTCCTTGTAAGCTTTCCCACTTTCCTGCATTTTAAGCTTTTCGCCCATCTTCATACTACGGGATGCCATAGCTATATCGGTTGTTCCATCGAGCAAAGCGGCAATACCTACACCTGAACCGCCTCCTACTACAGAGATGCTTGCTCCGCTATTCGATTTCATGTACTTTTCAGCTTCTTTCTGCGAAAGTGGAAGAACGGTATCGCTTCCTTTTACTTTGATGGATGTTTTCTGAGCAACTGCATACCCTGCAAATGCTGCAAATAAAACAAATGTTAAAATTCTTTTCATATCTTATTTATTAAAATTATTCAATCTTATTTTCGTTGTAAAGGAATTTATTTGTTATAACATGAACTTTACCAAAATGTTAAGTAATTGTTAATTTAATTGAAATCCGCTTACTTACTTAGAACTTATATTGCAAGCGAAGTGTAAATACATTATCTTTTAAATCCTTGGTGTAACCCGAGATATTGGTCTTTTCATTGGTTACCACATCATAATATGCTGTTAATTTCAGATTGGAATCGAACCGGTAAACCCATCCAAAGCCGAATGTGGAGTACTCTATATCGCCAGCTTTAGTACCAGAACCCGAAGCACCAATTTCATTTCCGGAAACAGCTGTATTCGGATCGTATACATCGTATTTTAACACAAGCTGGTGTTTGGACTGCATAATATTTTGCGTAAACATTATATAATAACCAGCGAAATCGCGCACATACGTATCACCCGCAGGCTTAACTTCGGGTGTTTTGGAGGAAGAAGAAGAACCTGACTGTTTACCCCATAGGTATTCACCACGAAGCTGGGATAAACCTAGAGGAGAAATATAAGCGAATTGGGCTTCAAGACCTTTGAAAATTCGTTCGCTGTAGGCAGAAGTATTTCCGGCTGCGGAGTCTACTTTAAATATGTTGTCGCTCATGGACCATACTTTCTTTGTTCCGTTGATTACGCGGCCATTGTAATAGGAAGCGCCTAATCCTACACGCAAAGTCTCCTGAAGATAAGATTTATTCAGTGTTAAGTGACCGATAAAATCCTTCCGGTTATCGAAATCCTTGGCTTTCGGACCAGTTCCATTAAATACACCCAGGTCGAGCTTAATAAAATTGTAGTTCGAAGTCTTTGGCGGTTGAATGGTAAGGCTAGCGCCTAAATCGCGTTCGCCAGGGAAAAGGGTTTGGAATACCATTGAACGTTCCGGAGATTCACGCTGCGACGATGAATACTCAATTTCGTAGCCAAATGGACGGTTGAAAATACCGGCAGTAAGCGAAAATGCCCCTAAGTAAGGGTCGGTAGTTTTGAAATAAATGTCTTTAACCGACATACCTGATTCGGTAGCATCAAACTGCAATACATACTGACTTAAAGCAGTATTATAGGCAACTTTCAAGCGTCCGCGGCGCACACTAAAGCGTTTGTCTATTCCTTTATCGAAGTTACCACCAGCAATACTTGTTATTCCTGCTGAGTCTGTCATTTGAAATTGCGCTTGCACATAACCTGAAATCTTGATTTTGGATAAAATGGAAACATCACTCTGGAGTTTCTCTATTACGCGAAGCAACGAATCTTCTTCCTGTTCCTGGGCCTGAGCCTGTAAAAAAAATGCGGGGGAAATCAGTAATGCTATTAAAAATGCTTTTAAAATTCTGTTTTTCATTGGTTTGATTTTAATTAATGTAAGTGATCAATGTCAATTCCATGGTTATGACTTTGGTTTAATCACAATACAAAGAAAACAGTACAACATGAAGCTATTGTTACTGAAATGTTAAGGAAATATTAATTTATGGGGAAGAGAACTGCAATAACTCATCGGGAATTTAACAGATTCTTAAGGAATCCTTCATCCTATATTTACATCAACAGTATACTTTTGTAAAGCAAATAGTAGTGATTTGTTTCATAAGCCAGTGCGCATTGTAATGAATAGGAATTGAAGAGAAACTTACAATAGCGAACTGGTTTTTATTTTCGGCAATCAATACCTACTTAAATCGCGGTAAATGAAGCTTTTTCATCTTCGATAATATACGTAGCGACACAATTAGCATCACGCACGTTAACATACATATATCAGGGCTTATACCTAATTTTAGCAGTAGTATAAATATTAAACCTCCCACAAAACAAGCAGTTGCATATAACTCCCCACTCTTAAGCAAGTCAGGGATATTGTTACACAAAATATCGGTTACCAAACCGCCAAATGTAGCGGTTATTACACCCATTATTACAGAATACAATGAGCCTACGCCAATATGCATGCTTACCTGGATTCCGGCAATAGTAAACATGCCCAATCCAATAGCATCGGTAATAAAAATGATGCGATTGAATTTATCGATATTTGTTTTAAACAAAAAGATAATACCTAAGGCAGAAATAACCAACGCCAACGCAATATAGTCGCCCAGCCAGTTTACAGGTTGTATGCCGAGCAAAATATCGCGTATGGTGCCTCCTCCGTATGCCGTACAGAAAGCAAGCACAGCAGCGCCAAATACATCCATCTTATGCGTGCGGGCTTTAAGCGCGCCAGTTAATGCAAAAACAAATGTACCTGAGTAGGTTATAATATTCAGCCAATTCATCTGCTCTTATTCAAAAATTTGCGCAAATAACAAAAGAAAATTACAAGAAACAAAATGTCTTTATTTCCGGATAACTTATATTTACATAAAATCAGGTACTTAGTATTTTACGAGATGTTTAACGAAGAAGAAGAATATAGACCTGCCGCAAACCTCCCTATTTTCGAGAAAGGAAAAGAAATATTTGAAGTTGTGAGGAATATTTGCGAGCTGTTTCCTGAAGACAATGAGCGCCTTCAGCATCTTAAAGAAGAATTACTTACTGATGCAGCAACCCTTTCGGTTAAGGTTCGCGGAGCTGAAACAGCAGAATTATACGACATCAAAATGGAAGCAGCTGCAATTATCCGTAAAGCAGCTAAAAATCTTATAATTCAGAATTACGCGTTGGAAATCCATGGTTTCGAACATGTCGATTACTACAATATAGTCCGCGACCTGATTGAAGAGTACCGGCTGCTATTTATCGACTGGGTTGCAAGCTTCGATAAATGGAATTATATAATAGACCGATGGGGATTATTCAATCCGCCTGGTGTTGGCCCTTTCGATAAGTACCCCGACGAAGACATTCCATTCAATGACTTTGAAGAATAATCCATTATTTCGCCGGTGCTACTTTCGATTTATGATTATTTGTTGCTCCCTCGGCCGAGTGCGTTCTTCGGATATCGGTTGCTGCATCCTTTTGTGCAAGTTCAGATAAATTCACATAAAATTTCTTCAAAACTTCCAATTCTTCTTCTGTAAGGTCCTCGATACTGATGAGCCTGTTGCTGGCTGGCTGTGTTGCCGAAATCAGTTCATTCAGCTTGAGCTGTAAAGCCATGGTATCCTTATTCTGCGTTTGTTGAATAATGAAAACCATTAAAAACGTAATAATGGTGGTACCTGTATTAATTACCAATTGCCAGGTATCCGAGAATTTGAATATGGGCCCGCTTATCCCCCAAACAAGAATAACTATAAAAGCAATAATAAATGTAGAAGGTTTTCCGGTTGCTTTGGTTACACGTGTCGCAAACTTGTCAAAAACATGGTCCTTTCTTTTCTTCTTCATTGGGTAGAGGCTAAAATTTGAAATTATACCACCTTCTTTCTCCTTGCATCAACAAAGCTTTTAATATAAACAACCATAGCTATTACGTTTGTAGCCATCATAATTACGACTCGAATAACTGCCCCGCTATCATTCCTTCCTAAAGCACCAGAAAGCGGCTTAAATAATGATATAAAAATTAACAGTGTAAGTGTTACGACAATATGGGCAACAACCCTGTTGCCATTTTTCATGCTGCGAACAAGAAGTAAAAGAATGATACCTGCAAATACAGGAATTAGCGCAGTTGCTGAAGGTGTAGCGGATCCAAAATATCCGAAAAGGCCTATAATTATTAATACAGAGGCATTAATTGCGTTAATGAGATACGGTTTCATGAGAAAAAGGTGTTCATTAATAAAATAATTCTGTTTATTAATAAACCCTTCAACGAAGACAAAGTTCGAATTTAAACCACTTGATGAACTAAAATATACTCCTGAACAACAAAAAAAGCAAACCCGCCAGAATCATGGTAACAGGGATCGTTAATAACCATGTAATTAGTATATTTTTAAGAGTTTTCTTCCTCACATTCTTAATTCCATTGGTTGCAACCATCGAACCCGCAATACCGGACGATAAAATTTGTGTTGTACTCACAGGCAAGCCAAATACACTGGAAAGACTAATGGTTGATGCAGCTATCAGATTAGCTGATGCGCCCTGGGCATAATTAAGCGGTTCTTTTCCAATCTTTTCGCCTACTGTAACTACAATACGTTTCCAACCTATCGTGGTTCCTAATCCCAGTGCTAACGAGATCATAAATATAATCCACACCGGCGCGTAATCGGTATAACTTTTAATACCCTCGAACTCACTTTCCAGAAGCTTTTTATCATCTCTTGTTAAGCTTACGACTTGTTTGCCGGGAATAACTTCCAGAATAGCATTGGTTTCCCCTTCAAGGTGCATGATATTATCACGTAATACCCAGCTCGATGCTGCAGATATACTATCGAAGCTAGGTTTTCCGGCTAATACGGATTGCATGGTATCAATCCGGTAGTGAATAACAGATAATGCAGCTTTGTCTTTCACATTCAGTGGCTGTGAATCCAGCTTATTAATAACGTTTTCTATAGAATTCACCTGGAGCAGAAGCTTTTCAGGATGATGATGATGATTAATAGCAAAGTGAGCGGGAACGATAGCAATAAGAATAATCATAATGATACCAACACCCTTTTGTCCGTCGTTCTGGCCATGCGAAAAGCTAAGATGTGTACCGGAAAGAATGATGATGAGGCGAATCCAGAATGGCGGTGCTTTTTTGGCATGAGGTGCTCGGTAAAACTTCTTGTATTTTACGGTTTTCTTAAGTAGGGCAACAAGTCCCCAGGCTAACATAAAACCTACAAGCGGCGAAAGAAGAAGCCAAATACATACGCTCTCTACTTTTCCCCAGTTGAGCGCAATTGAACTGGCTTCGGGCAAGAAATTATAAGCAACCCCAACACCGAAAATAGAGCCAAGTAGCGTATGCGAACTGGACGATGGAATACCCAGATACCAAGTTCCAAAATTCCAGATAATGGAAGATAAAAGTATAGCGAAAATCAATGCTACGTTTTGAGCTAGCGTCTGATTCATGAGCAGTTCATTCGGTAAAAGCTTCATAATGCCCATTGCAACAACAATACCACCAAACAGAACCCCTGCAAAATTCATAATAGCCGACCAAATTACTGCAGCAGAGGGCTTCATAGAGCGTGTATAAATAACATTCACTACAGCATTGGATGTGTCATGAAACCCATTGATAAATTCAAATAAACAGGCGGTTAAAATACTAATAATCAGCAGTATTGTCATGCCGGCGTCTAACCCAAACATCTTCTTGTATTTTTATTATTAAGCGCTGCATAATTACAGCGCTTGAAATTTTTCGCCAAGTTATACTTTATTTGGCTTACAAACAGCACAAGTTATTCATGTTTTGCCGCAGAAAGAAAACAATCCCCTGATTGTCAAATCAAATACTTATTAACAAAAAGTACACACCGTAAAATCAATGCTTCTGAATTAGGCAAGATTTCTTTTCTTTGTATTCTGTACTAACATTTATCCATATATTTCAATACCATTTATGAACTTTATCATCATTCTTACTGCAACGAGTTTACTACTTTCGCTTATATTCAGCAGGCAAAAAACGCTGATTGGCCTGAAAAAAGGCTTAACCATGTTTGTAAATCTCCTTCCTGTACTGCTTGTAGTAATTATCCTTATAAGTATCATTTTATATCTGGTACCTAACGATATGATTATTCGATATTTTGGTAAAGAAGCCGGTTTTTTAAGCTATATAGCAGCGGCAATAATAGGGTCTATTGCGCTTATTCCGGGATTTATCGCTTACCCATTAGCCGGTGTACTTGTTAAATCGGGAGTCAGTTATGCAGTAATAGCCATATTTATTACTACATTAATGATGGTTGGCTTCATATCCATTCCATTGGAGGCTAAGTACTTTGGAATGCGGATTGCAATCATTCGAAACACCTTGTTTCTTGTAGGTGCTTTAATAATCGGTTCTATAATTGGCTTAATGTTTTGAAAATGAAAAGTTACTTAAAAAAGAATTCTGGCAATCTCGTCTTCGTTGCATTGTTTATTGCCTTTGTCATAGCCTCCTACATATGGGATATTCCTTCCGGGAAGGCCATTGTCCAAAACAATTTGCTGCAGTTCCTTAAAGAGATGGTTGTATTTCTTCCATTTATGTTTATACTTATTGGTCTTGCTGATGTTTGGATAAGCAAGGAAAAGGTAGAAAAACATATTGGCCACAACTCAGGAATTAAAGGTTCTATCTATGTTATCCTTCTATCCATGTTGCAGGCGGGACCACTATATGGCGCATTCCCCGTTACTTATCTTCTATGGAAGAAAGGTGCCAGCATCCGCAATATTTTTATTTATCTGGGAGCCTTCAGTACGCTGAAAATTCCTATGCTTATGTTCGAAGTCGGCTTTCTGGGACTGAAATTCTCGTTGCTTCGAACGCTTGTAACTCTGCCAGTAATTATATCGATTGCTATAATTATGGAGAAATACCTTAAAAATAAAGATTTCAAGGTAAAAGATGTATAAACACTATGTAATCAACGAAATATAATTTATAAATAAAGACGACACTTAGGCTTTCCCTTGCCAAGCCTTAATCCACTTAGGAATGGCATCGAAAAGAATAATAAACACGCACGTAACAATAATTATTGTGAGTGCGGTATTAATGATACCCTGTGTTCGAGTCTTCTCTTCAGCAATTTGCGGCAGGTAAATATTCATAACATTCTGCCATCCGGCTGTTAACGTAGTTATCCCCACAAAAAGCATTGGGAGAATGGTTATCCAGGCATATTTCTTCTTTCCTCTGTTAATAATATATGATGTTCCGACAACCAACGCTATGGTTGCCAGTAACTGGTTTGCACTACCAAACATAGGCCAAATGGTTGCCACAGTGCCCGAATAAATAAAATATGCCCATGCAAATACCACTAATCCACTGGCTAGTATATTCCCCGGTATCCAATTGGTTCTCCCGAAAGGTTTATAAGCCTTACCCAATGCTTCCTGCAATACAAAACGGGCAATACGAGTACCTGCATCAATGGTTGTAAGAATAAACAAGGCCTCGAACATTATCGCAAAGTGATACCAATACGACATCAGGTCTTTCATGCCCGGAATGGAAGAAAATATCTGGGCCATGCCCACTGCCAGAGAAACAGCACCCCCAGTTCGGCCCGCAACGTTCTCTCCTACTTCGGATGATAACTCGGTAAGATTAGAATCGGTTAATCCCATCGACTGCAACATGGGCAATATGTGTTGAAACTTCTCGGGCGATACATTAATTTTAAAATAATCGTACGGCAACAAGCTGGCAGCAGCAACCAAGGCTAAAATACTTACCAAGCCTTCGATAAGCATTGCCCCCACAGCAATTGATTTAATATGTTTCTCGCTCATTAGCATTTTAGGAGTCGTTCCCGAGCTAACCAGCGCATGAAAGCCCGAAATAGCCCCGCAAGCAATAGTTATAAATAAATATGGGAAAAGCGTACCCGGAATAATAGGACCGCCGCCATGTACAAAAGGAGTAAATGCTGGCATCTTCAGGTTAGGAGCAACAACAATAATTCCAATGGCAAGCATTGCTACAACCCCAATTTTCATTATAGAACTAAGATAGTCGCGCGGCGAAAGCAAAAGCCACACTGGCAGCACCGAAGCCAAAAAGCCATAACCCGCAAGTAATATGGTTAATGAATGATGCTTGTAACTAAACCACGATGCGAAGGGAGAACCAGGAATATACCGCCCATAAACAACCGCAAGTACAAGCATTATTACGCCAAAAACAGTGGCTTCGGCCATTTTACCTTTTCGTACTTTCGACATCCATACGCCCATGATCAAAGCAATGGGAATGGTGGCCGCAATGGTAAATGTACCCCACGAACTCTCAGAAAGTGAATTCACAACAACCAGTCCAAGTCCTGCAAGCGCTACAATGATGATGATTATTACAGCCAGTGAAGTTGTAACGCCGCTCAATTTGCCAATTTCGGTCTTTGCAATCTCAGCTATAGATTTACCATCGTGGCGTACAGAGGCTGTAAGCAGAACAAGATCGTGTACCGCACCTGCCATAACAGCACCAACAAGCATCCACATAAAGCCCGGGAAATAGCCAAATTGAACAGCCAATACCGGCCCGACCAAAGGACCTGCGCCTGCTATAGCGGCAAAGTGGTGCCCAAACAAGACCCATCGATTGGTTGGATAATAATTTTGTCCGTCGTACATTCGGTTTGCCGGAGTAACTCTGGTTGGATCAAGGGAAAGTACTTTTGCACAGATAAAGCTGAAATAAAAACGATAGGCCAGCGCAAAAATCACCGACGCCGCTATCACTAAGTACATTGCGTTCATAAAAACTAGTTGGTTATTGGGTTTTCGATTAGCTAAATTACAGTTTTTTATTTTGAGTGGTACAATAATTTTAAGAACAATCCATGGCATTTGTCAAAATTGTTGTATATTGCAACTGTTTTAAAATACAACATAAACTAATGCAAGAATCTTCATTCCAAATCATTAGAAAAATACGGGAAATTTTTCGGAGGCTAGAGCGGGAAATTTTTGTACAGAACAACGAATCGTGTTGCAGTGGTGTTACCCTTGCCCAATGTCACACACTGCTCGAAATTGATAGCAGGAACAAGGAGTCGGTTACTGAACTTTCCAAAGCACTGGGGCTGGATAAAAGCACAATAAGCCGGACGATTGACGGATTGGTAAATAGTGGGTTGGTAGACCGGTCCATCCCTTCCGAAAACAGGCGCATGGCTACGCTTCAGCTCACCGATGCTGGAAAACAGGTTTGTAATTCAATTAACTGCAGGAACGACCAGTATTTTAGCGAAATCCTGTCGGTACTTTCCGATACCGAAAAAGATGAACTGGTGCGCTTATTGGGACTGGTAACCTCTCAGATGATGAACATGCGTTCGTCGTGTAAAATAGGTAAAGAGTAATTTTCACACACGTTCAACACTACAAATCAATGATTACATACACATTCGCAAACAGCTTCGACTTAAACGAGATTTCACAATTACTGCAAAATAGCGGACTTCCGTATGCCGATATAGCTAAGAGTCACGTAAAGTTTATTGTAGCAAACCAGAAAGAGCGCGTTGTTGGTTGTATAGGCATCGAAAAATACAATAGCCATGGGCTATTACGATCTTTTGCAGTAGAATCATCCTTGCAAAAACAGGGACTTGGAGCCATGTTATATAACAAAATGCTCCAGTATTCTACTGAACATGGAATCGAATCGATTCACCTTCTTACCAACACTGCACGGGAGTATTTTATAAAAAAGAATTTCACGGTACAAAGCAGGGACAGCGCGCCCGATGTAATCTTAAACACAACGGAATTTAGGAGCCTGTGCCCTTTATCGTCAACATACATGGTAAAACAGGTTTCATAATGTATCGCCCCCAACAATGGGAAACACAAACCTTTTAGCTTAATGACCTTTTTTAACAAAGATAAACAGTCTACTACAACAGACTCAACGCTCAGAGAACTGTTCCGCCTTGCGGTTCCGGTTATTGCCGTATCATTTATGACCATGGCCTACAATTTCATTAACATGATATTTGTGGGCAGACTTGGAAGCGAAGCCGTTGCAGCCGTAGGATCGGCCAGTTTTTACATGAGCCTGAGCTGGGGAATATCCGCGTTACTCACAGTTGGTGCAGGCATCAAGGTATCTCATTCCATAGGCGAGAAGAATTTACTTATGGCCAAGAGCTACGTGCGTAGCGGAATTGTTGCGGTTATAGTTGTTGCACTGATTTATTATGCGATAATTGCGTCCTCTGCCCAATATCTCATAGGATTCATTAAGCTGAACAACAGCTCCATTGAGCATAATGCAGTCAATTATTTACGGTGGGTAGGATTAGGCATACCTTTTAACTTTCAGAACCTGTTTTTTACCAGTGTTTTTATAGGATATGGCGATAGTAAATCGCCCTTTCGTATCAATGCTGTAGCTTTCGCACTAAACATTATCCTCGACCCATTGCTAATATTCGGAGCAGGCATGGGCATTCAGGGCGCAGCTATTGCAACCATCATATCGCAGGCTACTGCTACAGTCATGTTTTACCTGAAACTACGCAGAACCGAAAGCATTCAACCTACGGGTGTCGCTTACCAGAAGGTTCTGCTCAATAATATTATCAAACTGGGTATTAGTCCTACCATGCAACGCATTTCATTTACCATTGTGGCCATATTCATGGCACGCATCATCAGCAACTGGGGGCCAACGGCTATTGCTGTTCAAAAGGTAGGGGTGCAGATCGAAGCCATTTCTTACATGACCATAGGAGGATTTATGTCTGCGCTATCGTCAATCTCCGGAAAAGCATACGGCGCGAAAGATTACAACAAGCAATGGAATACTTTTCGTTCAGGAATGCTTATTGCATTTACAGTAGGCATGGTTACATCAGCATTATTCGTCGCTTTTCCACGTACATTTTTCTCCATATTCCTTACCGAAAGAGAAAGCATAGCAATGGGTAGCGAATACCTTACAATTCTTGGGTTCTCCCAATTGTTTATGTGCCTTGAACTGATGACTACAGGCGCATTCTTTGGCTGGGGACGTACAAACATTCCTGCTATAACAGGGATATCACTCACGGTATTACGGATTCCAATGGCTGTTGCTTTTATTCACCTGTGGCGCGATTCGCTATCGTCCGTTTGGTGGAGTATCAGCATAAGCAGCATTGCCAAAGGCACTATTCTGGTTTTATTATACATCATTCTCTTTAAAATTTTTATACGAAAATCAACGAATTTACAATATGAATCAGGCTTGTTCTATACTGAAAAAGCAAAAGCATAGCGAAAAAACACTTGAGCAAATCTCTAGTAGTAATATTCAGCAAATAAAAACCACAAAACCCATGGGGAGTAACATGTTTGCTTCAGCAATCAGTCAAATTAAAGGAAACGCTTGGCTGGAAGGATTATTTGGCATTGAAAAAGAGAATATCCGCGTAGATGGAGAAGGAAATCTTGCACAAACTCCACATCCAGCCGTATTTGGCAATAAAAGACTGCATCCAAACATTACCACCGATTTTTCCGAGAGTCAGGTTGAAATGATCACTCCTCCCCTGCCAGATATTAAGCAAACACTGGGGTTTCTCGAAACGTTGCACGATATCATTAGTCTTGAGCTGGAAAACGAATATCTGTGGCCACAAAGTATTCCTCCTGTGTTGCCCGATGCATCGCAAATACCCATTGCCCAGTACGACGAGGAAGGTAAAGAGGCTCAGCAATACCGCGAGCTGCTTGCACAAAAATATGGGCCTAAAAACCAGTTATTTTCCGGAATCCACTTTAATATATCGTTTGGAGAAAAGCTGCTTCATCGGTTGTATCAACTAAGCAATTCATCGGAAAGCTTCGAGACCTTTAAAGACAATGTTTACCTGAAGGTTGCCCGTCAACTTATGCGTTTACGGTGGTTGTATGTTTTGCTTTATGGGAATAGTCCTGTGGTAGATTCATCTATGGAGCTCCGATGCAAAAAGTCGCCATTTATAGAGGACAGCAATGTGATTGGTCTTTCAATACGTAACAGTTGCTATGGGTACCAGAACATTGGCGAGCTATATCCCAACTACAGCTCGGTTCAGAATTTCAAAAGAAGTATCGACGAAATGCTCAAAGAAGGTAAACTTGCTTCACCAAAAGAACTGTATTCGTCCGTAAGGCTTAAGTTTATCAAAGATCCTGCACATATTTCATATTTAGAAGTCCGCTTTATCGATATAGACCCGCTTGCAAAAGCTGGAATAACTGAAGAAGCATTAGGTTTCTTGCATGCACTAGCGCTATATGGCCTGCTTACTGACGAGCTCGACTCCTTTGATGCACAGGCACAGGAAGAAGCAAACAGATACCACGGATATGTGTCGCTATTCGGGTTAAATCCTGTTCCTTTTACCGGTGAATACGCTTGCTTATGGGCAAAGGCAGAAGATCACATAAACGCCATGATGCAACTATTAAATAACTTGGGAATCGAAAGTACAACCTATCTGAATGCCCTCCAAAAAGCTTCTCTCCTCATCAAAAATCCCAAGCAGCGTCCGGTATACGAGACGCTTGGAGGAATTATGAAAAGTGGTTATGTGCCATTCCACATGGACAAAGCCCGCGAGTACCTGAAAGATAGTAAGGATAAAAGTTACAAATTCATGGGATTAGAAGACATGGAGCTTTCAACACAGTTATTACTGCGTGAAGCCGTAAAACGAGGTGTTTCGTTCGAAATAATGGATAGAAAGGAGAATTTTGTCCGGTTACAAAAAAAACGGTAATGTTCAATATGTGAAACAGGCCACAAAGACGTCGTTGGACAATTATGCGAGTATTCTGGCTATGGAGAACAAACTCGTTACCAAAAAGATACTGGATGAAGCCAATATCAAAGTTCCTGCAGGTTACGAATACACCAATGCAGAAATTGCAAAAGCCGACTTCGCAGTTTTCAAGGGAAAACCAGTTGTGGTAAAGCCGAACCAAACCAATTTTGGTATTGGCATTACCATCCTTAAGGAAAATGAAGATGAATCGGTGTTCCAAAGAGCCGTTGATATTGCATTTGAGAACGACACCACCATTCTCATTGAAGAATTCATTGAGGGCAGGGAATTCAGGATATTCGTAATTGGCGATGAAGTAGTAGGCATATTACATAGGATTCCGGCCAATGTAACCGGTGACGGTACGCTAAAAATAAGGGAGCTGGTAAATAGTAAAAACCAGGATCCGCTAAGAGGCAAGGGCTATCGTACACCCCTTGAAAAAATACAGCTGGGCGAAGCAGAATCCATGTTTCTGAAGGCACAGCAAAAGGATTTCGATTATATTCCAAGGCCAGGAGAAGTAGTATTTCTCAGAGAGAACTCCAATATTAGTACCGGTGGCGATAGCATCGATTTTACCGATGATATTCCTGAGTCGTACAAACAAATTGCCGTAAAAGCCGCCTCAGCGCTCAATGTAAAAATTACAGGTCTGGATATGATTATCAAAGACCATACAAAGGAGGCCACCCCGGAAAATTATGCCATTATCGAAATGAATTTCAACCCGGCGATTCACATCCATTGCCATCCATACAAAGGCAAAAACAGGCGATTGAATGAGAAGTTGATGGATGTGTTGGGTTATTGATTCGTGTGTAAACGGGAGCTTATTACACTCCCAATATCTGATATTTATGACATACAACAAGTGATATTTCGTCTAGGCCACAATGGATGAATCCATTGCTACACATATTTCAAAATCAATGCATACAAATCCTTCGGCAGAATGGGTTTCGAAATATAATCGGCAAACCCGGCTTCCCGGATCTTAACTATTTCGTCAGCAAAAGCATAGGCGGTTTGAGCAATTACTGGTATGGAAATATTCCGCTGTTTTATTTGCGACAAAGCTTCCAGCCCATTCATTACTGGCATTTTAATATCCATTAGTATGAGATCTATCTCCGGATGAACGTCCAGTATTTCCAATGCTTCTTTGCCATTAAAGGCGTGCAGTATAGTAGCATTCGACTTGCGCAAAACCTTTTCGAGGTAAATGTAATTGCTCATGTCGTCTTCGGCCACAAGAATGGTTTTGTTTTCCAATCCCGATACTAAATCGGACTTTACCGAATGCAGCGAGAGAAGACTTCCTTGTGATATCAATACCTTCGAAGGAAAAACAAGGTAAAACGTACTTCCTTTGCCAATTTCGGAGTCGAGCGCTATTTTCCCGCCCAAAATTCGAACCAGTTGCTGAACAATAGCCAAGCCTATGCCAGTACCTCTGAAAATATCGAATGAGTCGTTCTCGATCTTCCGGAAACGCTGGAAAATAATCTCATGATCGTGCTTACGGATACCAATACCCGTATCTTTGATGGAAAATTCGATGGTTGCATTATTATCCAGCAGCCTGCATCCAAATTCCACGTAACCTTCCATGGTAAACTTTACAGCGTTCGAAATTAAATTGGTAAATATTTGTTTTAACCGCTGCTCATCAGTAAGAATAACCATTTGCTGAATTTCTTTCGATACATTCAGCCGGAAATCGAGATTCTTTGCCCTATACAAATTTTGTTTTGTATGTTCGTAATGGAAAATACCTATTAAGCTCTCGATCACCTGCTGAAGGGTGAATTCGTGTATATCGAGTTTTATATCACCCGCTTCAATTTTCGAATAGTCAATGATATCGTTTATTACCGAAAGAAGCGAAAAACAGCTTTCTTCCACCAGTTTCTTATAGCTGCGCTTTTCTTCAACTGGTAATTCCTCATCGAAAACAATATTTGAAAACCCAACTATTGAGTTAAGCGGCGTACGAACTTCGTGCGAAAGGTTGGACAGAAAGGAAGTCTTCAGTCGGTCGGACTCTTCGGCTTTATCTTTTGCAATCATCAGCTCCCGGGTACGTTCTTCAACAAGCTCCTCCAGCTTACTTTTATAAACGGATAATTCCTGGTACGCTTTTTCTACTTTGCTCTTCTGCTCCTCAATATCTTCTTTTTGGGTATTTATCTCTTCATTCTTCAGTTGTATTTCGTTATTCTGAGCAATAATTCTTTCGTTCTTCGAAATCAATTGTTCATTTAGCTCCGATAGCTTCCGTGTTCTTTCGGATACGCGCTTCTCAAGCTTGGCGTTCTGTTCGCGTAAAATTTTAGTCTTCCAGTAATACAGAGAAACAGCCAAAGCAATAATCCCCAGGAAAAGAAATGCCCAGAACCACCATGTTTTCGATAGAGGAGACATAAGCAAAGAATTTGCTGAAACAAAACCATAGCAACAACCTCCCCAACCCTCGTAAATGTAATATGCCATAACTAAATAGATATTCTTCTTTTAAATTTAACAATTAATTTTAAGATTATAAAATCAGAAATGGGCTTCGGAAACAATCAGGGAATAAATAGAATAATTATGGCCCTAACATTTCGCACGCCAATAGAATCCAACAGTTTGGATTTGTAGTTTTTTTTTTATTCATTTAATCTTACAAAAAGAACCGTCCCAATACTACAAAATATTAAATACCAGTGCATTAATGCACAAAATCATTACCATGGAACCTTCCTACGAAGAATTACAGGAAACTATAAAGAAGCTCAAAGAACAGCTGAAGCAAAAGGAGTTGGAATATGTTTCTCAGCATAATGAAACGATTCTTGCCAAAAACAGAGCCGAAGAAAGCGAAAAAATGCTCCGTACGCTCGTAGAAACCGCCGTTGGGACGATTGGTCAGGATTTTTTCGACAACATCGTAATCAAGCTGGCCGAATGGCTCAATGTGGAATGTGTTGTTTTAGGGCAAATGTTCGACGATAACCGGATTTATTGCCTGCCTATGTATCTTGACGGGAATATTTCTCACGACTTTTCGTACGACCTGGCTAATTCTCCATGCGACGTAACTACCCGCAAAGGTTTTTGTTTATACCCCGAAAATGTAATAGACCTATTCCCGAAAGACAAGATATTGGTTGACCTGGGGGCTAAAGGTTACGTAGGAACTGCATTATACAACAAAAACGGAATAGCAAATGGTGTGATATGTGCCGTATCGCGCCATGAGCTTGACATTCCAACACAAACCCAGGATATATTAAAGATTATCGGTGCCCGTGTTTCAGCAGAAATTGAACGTAAAAAAGCATTACAGGCATTAGAAAGATCAGAAGCCAAATTGCGCGAAAGCAATGCCACCAAGGACAAATTCTTTTCCATTATTGCGCACGACCTGAAAAACCCCTTTAATTCAATACTTGGTCTTTCGAATCTTTTAATGCTCAACTATACAAAGTACGATGCCAAGCGTATGGCTAAGATGACTGAAGCCATTCATATTGCTGCAAAGAATGCATACAACCTGTTGGAAAACTTACTCCAATGGTCGCTTGCTCAACAAGGAATGATCAACTATTATCCTACAAAAATAAGCCTGCCCGACTTTGTAAAGGACAATGTAAAAGCAATGCAAAATCAGGCACAAAGCAAAAGAATTACTATAACTACAGACATAGACAAGAAAATTCATCTGATAGCCGACAAGGACATGTTTTCAACGGTGTTACGCAACCTGTTGTCGAATGCCATTAAATTTACACCCGAAGGCGGAAAAATTAATATTGTATGCTCGCCCTCCGAAAACAACGAAATTCAGTTGAGTGTAGCAGACAATGGTATCGGAATAATGCCGGACAATTTGGAAAAAATTTTCAGGATTGATTACTCTACGCATGGCACTAAAACCGAAAAAGGAACAGGCTTGGGATTGATCCTTTGCAAAGAATTTATGGAAAAACAAAATGGAAGCATACGCGCTGAAAGTATTATAAATGAAGGAAGTAAATTTATCCTTACTTTCCCTCCTGCCAATTAATCTGCTACTCTAGAAAAACCTCACTGCCAACCGGGCGCCAATCCATGTTCTTACGTTGGTTCCGTTATTTTTAGTTGAATTGGTAAGCGAATACGGCTGAAGCCTCGAATATACTTCTCCATAATAGGCAGTGTTAATGTCGGAAGTCATCAGGTTGTAGGTTAACCCGAAAGCTAAGGTCATTTTCCTCGTTATTTTCCTATCTATACCAACGTAAGCCGTGTACAAATTGCTTCCATCTGTATAGTTGCCGCCATAAACAACATGGTTGAACGAAATATCCGTATCGAACAACAATTTATCCTTTTTGCCGAAAGATGTACCCAGTCCATATCCAAACGTCCATACCGGAGATGTATAGCGGAATGGATTAATACCAACCGTTAACGAAGTATGGAACTGCTTTACACCGGTGCGAAAGGCCGTATTGAAAGGGAACATCTCGTTTACCGAGAATTCGAGTTTGTGGTAGCCGTTCTTTACAAAGCTTAGCAGGCCAATCGGCATACCATCGCAAGAATCGGCAATATTCACCAGTCCAACCTGGAGCTTATTTACCTTACCTGCAACATTCACCAGCGGAGCAATCTGCACATCCGTAGTTCCCAATGTGCTATTAACACACCCGGCTACCTGAAGCACCGAATTTTCGAATACATTATTCACTATACCTGCCACTTGCAAAGCATTTACTTCGGTTGCCTGATTGAGGATTCCCGCGATCTGCATATTATCAACCTGTTTGGACTTGTTAAAAATTCCTGCTATTTGCATGTTCGATTTCTTCGACCAGTTTATGATACCTCCGATTTGCAGAAAGTTATCCGATGCTTTATTAATAATCCCTGTAATCTGAACATTGGAATTTCCTGCCCAGTTTACATAACCCGAAACCTGCAGCGTATTTGTATTTGCCCGGTTTATTATTCCGGATAGCTGCACATTGGCATCGCCTGCAAGATTTACAGTACCCGACGCCTGAACGCCTTTTACCTCCGACGCATAACTAAAGATACCGCCACACTGAACACCCGTAACCCTACCTCCTACTATATTTCCAACACCACCGAGCTGGACATAACTGGCATTATCGCGCACAATATTCATTATACCACCTATTTCAAGGATGCGAACACCCTGAATATACCCCACTGTCATGTTTAGCGAGAAATCGTTTACAACATTTCCGCCAACAAAATGATTGGTTGTTACATAAGGAAATAATGATACCTGAACCGCCCTAAATACAGAATCGCCGATATTGAGCGCATTGATTTTGGTTTTTTTAGGAATCAACCATTTAGGTGTAATTTTATCCAGATTAATAAACGATTGCCACTTTTTTACCTGCGCCGAATCTTTTGTATTTACCGAGACCTCTATTGTTTTCAACCTTCGTTCGGACGTAGCCATAAAAGCGGTGTCGCTGTATCCCAACTTACTAACTTTTAAAGCTGTTATGGGTTTATTCGCAGGAACATTCACCAAAAAATAACCGTATTCGTTGGTAACAGCCGAAACCATTAAGCCTTTATCGTAAATACTGGCATTGTTCAATCGGTTCCCGGTACGCGAATCGTAAACATATCCTTCCAGTTGAATGGTTTCTTCCTGCTTTTCCTTTGCGGGCAAAGGCTTTTTAAGGATGATGTACTTCCCTTTGGCTTTATAATTGATCTGATCGTCGAAAATCTCATTCAGCGCAACGCGAACAGGTCTTTTTTGAATATTAAGCGTTACTTTATTGTTGCTATGCAAGGCCTCGGGGCTGTACGAAAAGATGAATCCCGCCTGTTGCGACATTTCCGATAGTACGTCTTCAATTGTCTTGTTCTGCGCAACAATAGTTATCTCTCTTTCAAGATAAGGTACATTTTTACTTTGCGCAAAGGATTTGCCGGAGACCAGAATCAGAAAGAAAATGAAAGTCCACCGGAATGTTGATTTTCGCTCGGTTAGGTTTTGGGGGGTAATTACAGGATTTTTCATTAGTCCTTCAGGGTCATGGCGTTAAACAGTAGTCTCCACCCAAAATAAAACCATTACCAGTTTCGGTAACCTGAAGACCAAGGGTTTCGGCAATTATATTCACTACTGCCTGAATGGGTTCGTCATCGAAAGTAACATTAATGGTACAGTTAGCAAGTTTGGGATTACTTATGGTAACAACTTCGGGGTATACAGCATTTAATTCGTTCACAACATCAGCTAATCTGGTATGCCGGAAAACAAAGATTCGTGTTTTATAAGAAACTACATTCAAATTCGGGACTTGGGCTTTAGAAAACTGCTTTGTTTCTTTGTTATAAATACCAGTTTCGCCTGCTTTAATAGATATTCCTTCCGACTGTTCGGTATAGAAAGCGATTTCGCCCGATTCTACATATACTTCGATAGTTGACGATTCAGGATAAGCTTTAACATTGAACGCGGTGCCAATATCGCGAATAAAGGTCTCGTCGGCCTTCACAATAAACGCGGTGTCTTTGGAGTGTTCAACTTCTATAAATGCTTCGCCGGTGAGAGCAACTTCCACTTCTTTTTTGCCTGGCTTACGGCTATAAACAATTTTACTTTGTTTGTTCAATACAACCTTTGTGGAACCTGCAATTGTACGCGACAAAGTACTGTCGTTACTTGCTATTACAATCGATTGTGGCGCGCCTTCCTGTGGGGGCCAATAATTATAAAGAATGGTAAACAATCCTGCCAGAAGAATTACTGAAGCTGCTACCCTGAACCACAACTGTTTATACACCGGCATTTTCACAACAACAGGAGCTTTAACAGCCGGTTGGCTCTTCATTTGCGCATGAAGCTTTTGCCAGGCTCTGTCGGTATCCACCTTTACATATTTATGAGAAGCAACGGCCCTATTATGCACGAATTGAATATCGCCAAAATATTTCTTGTTTTCGGGCGATTCTTCCATCCACTGCATAAGCACCTTTTCCTCGTCAGGCAATATTTCGCCGGCAAGGTATTTTGCTATTAAATCATCAATATGTGACGGATCGGTACGCAATATTTAATCGTTAGTTGTTTTCAAAAAATAAAATAAAATAAATAAAAATAGAGGCAGATAATCTTTTAATTTCTCGCGCAGTATACGCAAGGCCTTGCCCATATGGTTCTCCACCGTTTTAACCGATATGTTGAGTTGCTCCGATATTTCGGCATACGTAAGGTTCTCGAATCGACTCAGGCGAAATACAGTCTGGCATTGCGACGGCAGCGAATCGATAGCATCGTTGATTTGCCCCTCCAACTCCTTGCCGATAAGCAAATCGGATCCCGAACCCATAGCCACATCGGCAGTATACCGATAGTATTCGCTATGCGTCTGCTTAACGCGGTTGTGCTTGATCCTGTTCAGGCACGTATTATGCACTGCTTGGTAAAGGTACGATTTAACTGACGTGTGTATATCAATCCCCGATCGCTTTTCCCAAAGTGCAAGAAATGTACTCTGCACTATTTCTTCTGCTTCATCCATATCATTTACCATTGTATTGGCGTAATTGCATAAGCGCTCGTAGTAATCTCTGAACACCTGTTCAAAAATTGTTTCGTTTCCGCCATGCAGAGCAACCGCCAATTCTTTATCGGATAATGACACGTATTTTTATTTTTGGCTAAAATAACCAATTGTTTATTTGCAAACAATGCGTGTCTGTTTTAATAATAAGACAACATGCTCATCTTTTACCCCTATTCCTTTTTTTCATTTCATTAATCAATTATAATGAAGATGTTACACAAGAATAGAAATCTTTTCTTATATTCCCCAAAAATTCAGGATTATGCAGGAAATAATAAACAGCAGTATTGACACAGCAAGTAAATCGGTCGATTTCATCGACAGTATTATTGAAAAGATAGAGAAATACCGCAAAATAAAACAGGACACCACATCGTACCTGCGGTTACTTTATATTGAAGTGATTGGTAATATAGAAGTGTTGAAAACCGTTAATTTCGATAAGTTTGATAAGGTAGCGCTGAACGATCCCAAAATAAAAACACTGTTTAACTTATTACGAACAGATATTGCCGAAAGTATATTTTACAAAAACGACGAAAACCCGAATAACGAGCTATACGAACGGTTGAAAAAACGCGGTAAAGTACTAAATAAGGGAAAGGAACTGGTACAGAATTCAGCAAGCGGCGATGACAAGAAAGTTTCGGGAAGTTTTATTTACGAAAACATACTCCAGGCCATATCGTTTGTAGTAACAAAAATCGATTTGCTGCGAAAATATTCACAACTGACGGAAGAAGACTTACAGATATTCCGGCCACTTAGAATAAAAACGCGCCTTGTTAATATCAACCAGCGGCTGGTAATGATCAAGAATGTGATGGATGCTATGGACGAGATTAAGGAAATGGCCCGATAAAAAAAGTCCCGAAAGGCGCGACACCTCCCGGGACAGGGCAATTAGAAAAGCCAAACTATTAAACCCAATTCACTAATTATAGGTTACATCATTGATGATCCTGTAACCATCTGATGATCCATTCTTAACCACAAATTTTAAAACATGTTTTCCACTGATATTAGTTGTTTTTAGCTTAAGTATAGAACTTTGGGAAAGCATAGAAGTAGCCTTTAATTTTTTAAGGTCTAAATCTTTACAATCACTATGTATGTACATCTCAACTCCACCCGAGTGTCTGGCTAATGCCCACGGACGAACTGCAGTTGTAAGATTCCATTCCAGCGAATTTTCATGTTCAGATGTTGTATCAGGCTGAGCTCCATTCCAATAATAATCCTTTAGACTAAAAACGCTATTCACGATACCGTTGCTATATTTCCATTTAGACTGAAACTCAGGTAGGTCAAATGTACCTACTTCGGGTTGAAGCGCTTCATCGGTAAATGTTATGTAAAATCTTGCTGCACCAGGGCGCCACGAAAAATATTTATCGGCAAATAGTAAAGATGGAATTGCATTTTCATCTCCATTATAATTACTGCAAAAATTTTGCGCATTGGTTTCCAGCGCGTCAGCTTCAGTCTCAGTTCCTCCAAAATAGCTGGTACGCGATGTGCCCGTATATTTTCCTAAATATGTTTTTAATTTATCTACTGTAGTAATATTTAATGCTCCATTCACTTCTCCATAATGACCAACGCATCCTACGCGTAAGTCAATTCCGTTTGCTTCCAAAAAGCTGGCAAAAGAGCTGATCTGACTTGCAATAGAATCCGCTTCTTCAGACATACTTCCCGAATTGTCAACAATAAAAACGGCATCTACAGGATAACCGCCTGTGGATTTCATCCGGTTAACTTTTTCTACGAGAATACCTTTATTTACGCCATCTTCTTCAACCCACACCGTTTGGCCGGATCCGGTTCCTTTAAGATCTATTAAAGTACCTGTTTTAGGATCCTCAATACCTAATAAAGTAATAGAAATAACTCCATCTCCTTCATTGGTAATTGCTGGATTTGAAATAGCAGTATTCAGATTATTTACCGTTGTAGTTGGTACAGGCGTACCCGGATCGGCAGGAATAACAGATGTCTTTTCAGAATCTTTACTACAAGAAGAAACAAACAGGATACCTGACAAAAATAACAATGTGACTAAGTAACTTTTTTTCATATCAATTTAAATTAAGTTTAGATGTTGATAGAACAAAAGTATACCCAGTCACACTGGTATTTATCCCTGAAAAAGGGGATTTTATGTTTAACTAAAAAATGCTGTGGCTAAACCGGCAAAAAGGAATATAATAACGCACAACGATAATATAATAATTGTTAATATTCCGATGAAACGGTAGTAATTGCGTAAATAGCCCATGGCTTGTTCCAAATCGGTTGGATTTTTAGTGGCTATTGCTTTTTTGGATAGTGCACTAAACTGAAATAAGTAATATATAGGGAAAAAATAAATGGCAATAATAATCAAAAAGGGAAGTACCATAATAGGCCCTACCTGAGCACCAGGCACGGGTATCAGGCTGGTCATAAAAAGCGACGCAATCATGCCTAATACAAAAAAGCCAACAAAGATAAAACCCAGAATAGAGAAAAACATTGTCCATTTGCGGGTTTCGTTTAGCGAAGCGATGGCTTGCGGAGTTAATTCCATATTGGAGTAGATACCAGAATCGATAGATTCGTGTTGCATTTGATTTTCCATAGTGTAAGTTTAAATTTAGTTAGTAAACTAAAAATACACTAAATAATTGAAAATTGGCAACGGAGATTGAGAATTTTACGAATTACCTTATATCGGGGCATGTGCGTTTGTAACGCCTAAACAATGCATGTAGAATTACATTAATTGTAAAGCATGATACCTGCACCAAAGCGGCCGGTTATTCCATTACTGCCACGCGAAGAGAAAAAATGATGCTGATTACAGCGGGTACATACATTTGATATTTCAATGTTCTTTTCGGGAACACCAGCTGCCATTAAAAGGTATTTATTTGTATACCACAAATCAAGTATGGGATTGCCGGTATTTTCATTTTCTTTTATAAAGCCTTCAGTAGTACTGAAATTTTGCATAACGGCATCGGTTACTTCAGGTCCAACCTCATAACAACAAGTTCCAATTGAAGGGCCTATGCCCGCAATAATATGCGCAGGGTCAGAGCCGAACGCGGTTTTCATTTTACTCACCATAGCGCCGGCCATATCGCTGATGGTGCCTCGCCATCCTGCATGAGCGGCTCCTATCACCTTCTTTTCGGGATCGAAAAACAGCAATGGCACACAATCTGCACCCATTACAAACAGGCAAACCTCAGTATCTTGTGTAATCATGCCATCGGTAGCCAATAATGCATTGTTTTTATGTAAAGCGCCCAGGCTGCGTTGTTTTTTAGTTACAATTTCGATGTTTGTTCCGTGCACCTGGTTAGCCATAACAAAATAGTCGAGAGGAATATCTACGGCTGACGCCAGCCGATGACGGTTTTCCAGCACATGTAACGAAAAATCGTCGGTGCCATAACCCATGTTCAGACTGTTATATGGGGCATCGCTTACTCCTCCGGCACGCGTACTCACAAAATGCTCAATCTCCCCGTATGTGGCAAAAGACGAAAACTGGTAAATGATGGTCTGGCCTCTCTCTATAGAATGCATTACTTCCGATATTTGAGCAACAAATATCTTAAAAGTTTAGGAAATTCCATGAACAGAAAAAGACTGTTCGTAAAATTTAAAATTGTTTTTGCCGTCTTTCTAAAGTATATTGTTGTTAAAAATCGAAATTCCTGGGCTCACCGCATAATTCCCGACCTTTAAGAATCATTTCCGAACAGTGCTGAAACATGGATTTGTCGTATTCCTTTTCAAGGTCTTCAGGCGTGAACCGTTTGGATATACCAAGATTTGTAACGGTAATGTATTCGTCATAAACCGAGTCGAGCACTTCCAGAACCCGATCGGTTATATATCTTTCGGCGCAATGTATAACTGCTTTATGCCATACCATGCCGCTTTCTATTAAAACGGGCCTGTCAGCATTGCTAAGGATCTTAATGGCACATTCCGTTTTAAATGAGTCGTATGTTTTATCGCAGCATTCCGGATATACATCCTTCTCCCATATTCGGAATAACTCGCGGAAACAGGCATCCTTCTCGTAACCTCTTGCAAAATCCAGTATTTCTAAACCATGTGCATAAACAGATGGTTTATATGTTCCTGCATCTTTGATTTTCTTTTCGGATGCTTTAGCATCGGCAGCCTTAGCCGTTTCAATATAGAATTCTTCCTTTTCGCCCCGAATATCCTGCATATTCAAAAGAGAGCCTGTACACATTATTTCATCGTAATACCCATACCATTCGGGCATATTCGGATAATGTCCGTTTTCATCTTTTTCCACCAGAAAACCATAAAATTGCCAAAACATCCAATCTTTGAAACCCGAAAAGTAGTTCTTCCTAAGAAAGCTTTTCATTACATCAATTTCCTGGGGAGTAACGGGAGATATAAACGGGCAATACTCGATGTTCTTCTCCCAAAAACCAAAGTCGAAGCTATTTCTTATGCCCGGAATATTTATTGTATTAGCCCGCCATTGAAGCTGCATATTAAACAGCTTTTTTTGCAGAATGTAATTTAGCACTTCGCGGGCACTTTGCAGAAATCCCTCTTCATCGCTCTGTTCCCTTAGTCCCAACAGGTATTCCGATTCTTCTATCAGGTTGAGTTTTTTATCCACATAATGGGATATAAAGGTCTCTACCGAATCGCTTTCATATTTTCTTAAATACTCTGCATAAATGTTGGATTGCTTAATTTCTGAAAGAAATTTTTCACGGAGTTCCTGCATAAAAATTTTTCTCTCATCAG
This sequence comes from Bacteroidales bacterium, assembly GCA_036261135.1. Classification (GTDB taxonomy): domain Bacteria; phylum Bacteroidota; class Bacteroidia; order Bacteroidales; family JAAUTT01; genus JAAUTT01. Next base: position 22,509 of record DATALJ010000252.1, on the reverse strand, counting down.
GCAATGAGGGAATCTTATCCTTACGATACTCAAAATTGTTAAAATTCAACATAAATAGGCCAATGAGGATAGAATAAATAGGATTAAATACCAGTACTTTTAACGAAGTTTTAAAAAAAATGTTATACTTTTTTTATTTATCGGAAAGTTGATTTAACGACTATGTCATAACCGATAATGGTTATTTTTACACGTAAGATTTGTTGCATCATGGCACTTCACACTTATTATAAAACCAGCGACCGGAATATATGCATTGTATGTGGAAGAGGTATTTCCAGACGCGTTCCGTTGCACCGACATGTTTCCCTTTCTGTAGGTATGATTTTGGAAGGACAGAGAATACTTACCATTCGCAATAACAAGTACATGCTGGGAAAAGGGGATATTTTTATTATTAATGCAGAAGAACCTCACAGTATAGGCGCAGCAACACAACAAGAGCACGATTACATTGTAGTTTCCTTCAGCCAGTCATACATAAAAGACTACGCATCAGGATTTCGGTTCCCAGCCATAATAGACAGCCAATTAATCAGAGAAGAACTTACCCATCTTTTTTCCTTACTTATCGGCAATACAGCTCCTGAAAATTTGCAATTGCTGTTGGCACAAATCATTAAAGAACTGGCAGGTTTTAAATACTCCCAAAATTATGATCCTGAAGATGATCGAATTCAGCGCGTAAAGTATTTGCTTGATAAGTTTCCCGAAACGGGCATTTCCCTTGATGAACTCGCTGAAAAAGCCTTCATGAGCATGTTTCATTTTTCGAGACTGTTTAAAAGATACACAGGCCTGGCTCCTCACCGCTATTTGCTCGACAACAGGATTCGCCATGCCCGGAAACTGCTCGAAAATAATATACCAGTTGGCGATGTAGCTATTCTTTCCGGCTTTTACGACTCAAGCCATTTTGTAAGACATTTTCAAACATTTTATGGCATTTCTCCGCTCGAATTTCAGAAAAGAAGCCAAACCGTTCATTTGTAAAAGAGCAAAAACGTACAATTACATAATCGTGATGTGCTATAGTTTTGTCTTAAATTTAAACACACATGCAATGATAGAACAAATGCAAAACGGCAGGCTGTACTTGAACGATGCCATAACTGAAAACAGCAATATACCCTGGAACCCGCATCAAACATTTAAAGGAGTTTATTTAAAACACCTGGTTACGAGCGCCCAAACCAACGGAAAGTTCAGTGCCCACCTGGTAAAGGTAGAACCAGGCTGTATTCTCGACAACCATATTCATGAAGGTAAAACGGAGATGCACGAAGTGGTTAAGGGTTCGGGAATGCTTACCTTAGAGAACAAAGCGTATGCATATGCTCCCGGCGACCTGGCCATAATACCCGAAAATGCAATGCATAAAGTAGTTGCCGGCGATTCAGGCTTATATCTTCTGGCTAAATTTGTTCCAGCCCTGATCTAATGTATCATTCAAATTAAAAAAGAAAAAATAAGAAAGCATTTTACAATGTGCTGAAAAATAATAGAGAATTTCAAGTCGTTTTTACAGAATATATCTTAAATTTATACAGACTAACTGAAATTTGGAACCGATTTTTCGCTTATTATGTTTAAACTATGGGCTTTTTTATTTGAACATAATGGAGGCGGGCAAAATTTATTACCCGACTCCTCTCAATTAAATTCCATCCGGGGTCATATTATCGATACCATTTATGTTATTACAGGAGTCATTGGAACTTTAGTCCTATTCAGCTCTATCATGCAATCGATTCATCTGGGGTGGAAAAATTTCTATCTTTTACATTTCCTTTTATATATTTCCGTTTGGCTTATTATCATATTTCGCAAAAAATTATCTGCAAATATCAAAGCAGTAATCTTCTTTTCTGCTTTTTTTCTTCTGGCAATTACTATTAATTACACAAACGGCATAGTTAGCGGATCGCTCAACTTTATTTTTGTTGCTACACTTGTTACGCTATTGTATGGTTTGAAATGGGGCATTTTAACCATGGTCCTCACTTTTATAGTCCGGTCAGTTATCGGTTTCCTATATCATGCAGGCTTATTATCCTTTGATTATGATTTAAATAAATACGCCATTTCTGATGCAGGCATCATTACTTCGATAGTTACGGGTTTGATAACAACATCGATAATCATTTTTACCATTAATCACTTTTACCGGTGGCTCTTAATTTCGTTGAAATCATCGTCGGAGAAGACTTCCGAATTAACCATAATCAACGAAAAATTGCTGAAAGCAAAACAGCAAGCCGAAGAGAACGACCGGCTTAAATCGGTATTTTTAGCCAACATGAGCCATGAAATACGCACGCCCATGAATGCGATCATTGGCTTTTCCAGTTTACTTTCGCGACCTATTACCGATGCCAAACGGAATCACTACACATCGCTTATTAAAGAACGTTCCTACGACCTGATGCGCATTATAGAGGATATTCTCGACACATCCAAGCTTGAAGTAGGACAGATGCGGCTGATTGTTTCGGAATTCAAGTTATTTCCATTAATACACGAAATTTATGATTACTACTTGATTAAGGAGATAAAAGCAGAAAATGGCAGTAACATCAAATTCAAATACAATATACCCGAAGAACTAAAAAAAATCAAGGTTCGGCTGGATAAACAACGGTTAAAGCAAATACTTACTAACCTTTTGGATAATGCTTTTAAATTTACCGAAAGCGGAAAAATTGAATTTGGTTATAAGCTGGAGAACAATAACCAACTGCTCTTCTTTGTTAAGGATACAGGCATTGGAATACGTAAAGAAAAACAATCGATTATATTCGACCGGTTTCGCCAGGCTGAGGATTCAATTGTAGCAAGACGTTACGGAGGAACAGGGCTGGGTTTATCCATCGTTCAGGGGTTAATTAACCTCATGCATGGTAAAATATGGCTCGAATCGGAAATAGACAAAGGAACAACCTTCTATTTCACCCTTCCATACGAGGAACAAGAAATAGAAATAGAAACTGACGATAATGCCGGAAATTCAGAATCTGTATCATGGGCAGGAAAATGTTTGCTGTTGGTTGAAGACGACCAGGCCAGTGCGACCTTTATTAAGGAAATCTTTGAAGAAACCGGAATAAAAATATTACATGCCAGCAACGGTGCAGAAACACTTGAATTAGTTAAAAATAACCCGCTGATAGACATTATTCTGATGGATTTGCGGTTGCCCGATACCAACGGGCTCGAACTTACGCGGTTTATCAAAGAGGACTACCCCGGAATGATTGTTATTGCCCAGACAGCTTACGCCGGCTCGATCGATTTAAAAGATTGCATAGATGCCGGGTGCAGCGATTTCATCCCGAAACCCATTCATCCCGAACAAATTTATAACCTGGTAAGTGAATATCTCAAAATTCCGAAGGTAGGCTAAATCATTCCCCTCGATTTCAGCTCCAGATATTTGTTAATGGTGTTTATGGAAAGGTCCTGCGGAAGGGTCTTTATAGCATGTATACCGTAATTATTCAGTTTGGTAACAATTTGCCGTTTCTCCTCCCTGTATTTTCGGGCTATAATCTGTAGATAAATATCTCTTAAATCAGCAGTTTCGCCGGTGCTCATTTTAATAACATCTTCATTTTCGAAGAATACAACCACGAGGAGGTGAAGTCTGCTAACCTGTCTCAAAATAGGCAACATTCGCTCAAATGCATGATAACTCTCGAAATTAGTATACAGGAAGATTAAACTCCGCTGTTTCAAAACATTCCGCACAAGGTGGAATAGCAATTCGTAATTGGCTTCGAGGTTGTGCTCCTGTTCATTATACAGAGCCTCAAGAATCAGGCGCAACTGCTGGCTGCTTTTATCGGCTGGCAGAATGGTTCCTATCTTATCCGAAAACGTAATAAGCCCTGCCTTATCGTGCTTCTGAAGTATAATATTCGAAATAACCAACGACGTGTTAATGGCATGATCGAGCAACGTAAGGTTATTAAAAGGCATCCGCATGGAACGGCTTTTATCGATGATATTATAAATTTGCTGCGCCCGCTCATCCTCATATTGGTTAACCATGAGCGCACCTTTACGGCTGCTGGCTTTCCAGTTCACGCTCCGGTTATCGTCACCTACCACGTATTCCTTAATCTGATCAAATTCGTAGCTGTGACCAATCCTTCTATGCCGCTTTATTCCTTCGGAACGGGTAAAGGCGGGATGTGCCATCAGCTCGTACTTTTTCATCTGTATAATGGAAGGATAGACGGATATTGGAGTTGATAATTCCACCACCTGCTTTTTGCTTACAAATCCAAGTCCTGAGGATATGAATGCATTCACATTGCCGAACATGTAACGGCCGCGCGTTACAGGCCGCACATTATATTCAAACGTTCTTTCCTCTCCCTCATTCAGTGCATCGCGAATTTCAAAATCGCGTACCTGCAATTGAAAAGGCAGCTCATCATATATCAGGACCCTTATTTTTATTCCGGTTTGGTTCTTAACATTCAACACAACCTTGTTTTCATCGCTCAGCGATAAAAGTGAAGGTAGCGTTCTGCTTACCAATACACCGTTTTTTCGGCTAAACACGAGCAAACTGTCGGCAATTGCAACAACACAAAGCAGTAACAACATTACAACTCCTGCCGGGAAAAGCCAATGCAAAACAAAGCTGAGTGCAAAAACAACGACTATTGCACCTCCGCTAATAAAGAAACGCGGGTTGATAAACAGTTGCTTGTAAAAACGGATCATCTAGGCACTTCTATTTTCTGGATAATATCCTTAATCACGTCTTCCGGCTCAATACCTTCAATTTCCCTTTCGGGAACGAGAATGATACGATGATTCAGCACATGAATGGCTACGCGCTGAATATCATCGGGCGTAACGAAATCGCGGCCATTCGTTGCTGCCAAGGCTTTGGATGTGCGCATAATAGCCAGCGACGCCCTGGGTGAGGCTCCTAGGAACAGGTTCGAATTATTTCGGGTACTATGAACGATCTGAGCGATGTAATTGATCAGTTCATCCTTAATAAACACCTTTTCGATAACCGTGCAAAGCTTCAGCAAATCGGCCCCTTTATAAGTCTTTTGAACCGTAGTTTCTACCTGGTTAAAAAAGTCGGAACGGAAGCGGGTAAGGATCATGTTCTCCTCTTCTACCGATGGATAGCCGATTTTCAGGCGAAATAAAAACCTGTCGAGCTGCGCTTCGGGCAAGCGGTAGGTGCCTTCCTGCTCTATGGGGTTCTGGGTAGCTATTACGTACAGCGGATAACCCATTACATAGGTTTCGCCATCTACCGTTACCTGGCGTTCTTCCATAACCTCGAATAACGCAGCCTGTGTTTTTGCCGGCGAACGGTTAATTTCGTCGGCCAGGATGATATTGCTGAATACAGGCCCTTTGCGGAAATAAAAGCTCGACGACTGCATGTTGTAAACCGTGGTACCTATAACATCCGAAGGCATCAGGTCGGGCGTAAACTGGATACGCTTAAAGTCCACATCAAGAGTTTTGGCAATCAGTTTCACCAGTAAAGTTTTTGCAACGCCGGGCACGCCTTCCAGCAGAATGTGTCCGTTGGTTAACAGGCCAACGGTGAGCATATCAATGGTATCGTCCATCCCAATGATTACTTTTTGGAGTTCGGCCTTCATTTTCAAGGCAAAATCCATTATTTCGGTAACATCGGTGTATTGGGTCGGGTTTTCGGCCAAAGGAGCGGTTTGATCTTCCTCCTGTATGTTCAACACGTCTTCTTCCATAGTTTATTTGCTGTTTTTGTAGAAATATTCGGTTGCGTTATATAATTCGATTAATATTTGCTTTTCAGGCTCGGGATTATACTTTATTTCGCGATGATATTTAAAAATATCACCGATATCATTTCTTGTAAAGCCCGATTGTACTGCCAACAGCGCAGCGAACTCGTCCTTATCTGTTTTGGGCGCTATTCCATATTTGTGTTTTACAAAAGTATAGAACTGGCGCATGATTTCGTCGGCAATAAAAGCCATCGACCGGGCTTCGTAATGCAACGTGGCAAGCGATTTCAGGTATTCAATGGTCGTGTTCTTATTTTCTGGAATAAGAGGAATGCGTGCCTGGCGGCGTTTTGCATTCACTATTAGGTATAGCAACACAAGGAAACAGAGTAAAAGCCATGCCCAGCGCAAACTCCGCTCCGAAAGGATAAACCGGAATGGTGTATCCGTGCTGGTTTGCCCCGACATGGATGGCCTATAAACCTTGCTGTACTCATCCCAATATATCTTATTGACGATATAACCCGATAGTAGGGCATTCACATACTGTAACCCGTTTTCTTTGGACAGGTTGTAATTGGTGAGCAGTATCGGGTTAAAGTGAAAAATGAACGTTCCTTTGCCATACTTAACGCGAAAACAATCCACCAACCCACTATCAATAGCCGTAACACGCTGAAAGTTGTACAACGATAACGAATCATCGAATGTCTGCCGAATAATGCCCATCCAGTCATAGACCCTTTTGGACTTCTCCACCTGGTAGTGAAACCGAAAAACGGAATCGCTATATTGAGGATTAAATGTCACGTTAACCATGGAATCCTTGAAATAGGTAAGGAATAGCATGGGATGTTCCGAATTGGTAAGCTTGTCGAAGAGCATATGCTCCGCCTGCACATTCGAAATAAAAGCAGTATTTCCGCGGGCTACAAAATTAGCAAGCTTATTGGCATTCTCATCGTTAATCAGGTATTGAAAACCGGCGAAGAAATACAGCGAAGCCGTATCCTTCCCCGCCAGGATTGCGCCTGGATCCTTGGTAATGCGAACGAACTGTTCGTCTGTTCTGGAATCTGACAGGATATCGTACAACAGCTTCAGTCCATAGGGCTGATCGTTCTTGTAGTCGTAATTCTCGTCCCACCGGAACTTAGGAATATATACCGTTCTGAAGTAATATATTCCAAAAACAAGCAAAAGCACGGGAATCGCAACAATCAATATCAGCTGTGTCCTTTTGTTCATTGGTTACCCGTTTTTTGAGCTGTATCTTCCATCTGTATTGGACTGCCTATCTCATTATTCATTTGATCATACACTGGAATTAAGGCTTCGTATTGGTTTGCGTCAATATGAAGCTCTCCGTACCAAATACGTTCGAAATGGATGGTTATCTGCCTGAAAATCCCAAATCCCGGCTTATTAAACATCTCCTTTATATAAGCACCATTGGTTTTATCTTTCTTCCAGGCTATCAGTTTCTGGCGGTTCATGGTACGAATAAGGATCAGGTAACGGAAACGAACAGCCTCCTTATACATGCCATTGGCTAACGCTTGCTCCAAAAAATATTCCAGATCGGCTTCCTCGATATCTTCGATCACTTCTGCTGTTCGGATCTTTGCCCTAACAATTTTGTTACCTGCATTTTTATGGATGTTGATGATGAGCAGAATAAGCACCACAGCTATTGCTGCAATAATAATTGTCCACAGCAAATATTTCACCCAGGTTGCAGAGAAAAAATTATTGGATTTCGCCTTGGGCTTGGTTTTAAACTGCAAATCTTTAAATTTCTCCGAATAATCGTACTTCTCCGATTGTTTGCTCCACTGTTCTTTCGCAATAAAGGGTTGCTTACTGCCGGCATTTGCATTGCAACACAGCAGCATAACAATCAGAAATATGAAGGTTTGAAATCTTTTCATTTATCCTTCCTTTTCAAATCCAAATATTATATTTCGTTTGCCCAGTTTTTCGATTCGCTGCTTAAGGCTTTTGGCTGTAGCGGTTTCCAGGAAAGCATAATAGCTGATTGCCGAGGTAATAATTTGAAACACATAAAACAAAGCAAAAAGCGCAATATTGGTAAACGTAACCATAAATAGGTGAATCCGGTGCGAAACAATGGTATCCTTGCCAAAGCCCATGTACAAACTCTGAAGATAGCTATTAATCAATGGTGTATTCAGTAACATGAAAAATATGGCAAGAAAAATGAATATTTTAGCGCTATTCCACAACAGCTTTCCCCACGACCGGGAAAGGAGCGCAATTGTACCACCGAGTGGTAAAAACCGTTGTTCGGCATACCCCTGATAAACCAAAAGAAATGCAAACGATGGCAAAACTACAGTTATGATCACAGTTACAAACGGGTTCAGGTAATTTATCCCAAGCAATACGAAAGAGATGATAACAGAAGACAGTACCAGCTTAAACCTGTGGCTAAACCCTTGATTAAATGGATGCCCCAATAACTTATGTATTCTTAATACAACCAAATACTGCATAATGCTCAGTGTAAATAAACCGCAGAAAAAATGCAGGTTTAGCGTGTTGGTTTGAAATATATTATAAACAAGACTATCCTGACCACCGAATCCATTCACGATATCATCTGCTAAGGCAAGCGAAGCATGAACCAGGGCAAATCCCATTGTCATCAGCATGATCCAGACTTTATGCTGCATAATGTAGCGGAATGCGCTGCCCATCATTTCATCGGCAGTCATTATCCCCGAAAAATCAAATACAGGTTCCTGCTTAAAGGTTACTTTATCGGTTTTAAGCAAAGGCATTGGGTGGCGTTTAGCCAGAAACCACGGGTACCATACAAAGTAGATAAGTACAAACGCCAGCGAGAACAGGATTACCATCAAACGCACATAGTCGTTCAGTTCGGTAAACCGGGTAAAAAAGCTTTCGATAAAAGCTGCAAGTACGATAATTGGCGCAATACCAATGAAAATTTTCAATCCGCGAAAGGCCGAAATCTTAAACGATTGTGTCCTTGAATAAGTGCCCGGGAAGAGCAATCCTTTCCCAAGCGTTATACCGGCAGCACCCGCAATGATGATACAGGAAATTTCGAGTGTTCCATGCTGCCACACGGTTAAAAAAGATTCTTTAAACAGTCCGCGTTCAATAAAGAAATACTGGAAAGTGCCCAGCATAATACCATTATATATAAGCCGGAATAACGTACCGATAGAAAAAAAGCACCCTAAAACAAACGTTTCGAGTGCCACACGGAGATTGTTGAAGGTTATGTAAAGAAACATAAATGTTTTATCGCCATCCTTGTATACCGCCAGGGGATCGTTGTTCTTTATGTTTTGAATGGTCATTTCCACGTATCGCTCGCCCAGTATCAGCCTTGCAAAATTAAGGTCGTAATAACTGGACAGAACACCTATTCCGAACGCCAAAAGAAAAACAATAAAAGAAATCCTGAACTCCTTGCGGCAATCGTGAACCAGCATGGGCAGATCGAACTTCCAGAAACGAATAAAGGCAGCCCACGAACCGGTTTGGTTGCGGTACAAGTCGTTGAAAAGCTTCTGGGCAAGTCCGTTCAGATATATCTTAACAGACCGGTTTTTGTAGAAAGTGCGGGCATACGACAAATCATCTGTAACCTGGATAAAGAGCTGGCTTAAACGCGCGGCTCTGCTTTCCTTATTCCGCAGATCCCTTTCATAATCCTGCCATTTCGCCTTATTTTGGTCAACAAATTTCGATTCCTTCATTCGAAAGTATAAATTTCATAGTCCGGATTAATACCACATCAACGAATTTTATTATTTTGTGCCTGTATTTATTATAAAACAGGTTACATAAAACCATTGCAATATATATAAATGCTTTTTCCTTCACAAACCGATAATGAGAAAAATTGATATTACCACTACTCAAAATGTTACCATCGAATATGAACTGGCCACAGTGATTGACAGGGCTATTTCTGCTATTATCGACATAGCCATTATACTGATCGGGAGCTTGATCCTGTTTTTATTTCTCACGCTTATTACAAGCGATCCCGGAGTTTTAAATTACCTCTACATCATGGCTCCCGCGTCGTTTTTTTATCATCTGCTCTTCGAAACCCTGAATCATGGGCAAACACCGGGAAAGAAGATCATGAAAATACGTGTTGTAAAGATAAATGGCGAGCGCCCTGTATTCTTCGATTTTCTGATGCGCACGGTATTCAGGCTTGTTGACATTACAGCTACGCTCACAACATTGGCATTTGTTACCATTTCATCATCGGAAAAAGGACAACGGCTGGGCGACTTCTTTGCCGAAACCGCGGTGGTACGACTTCTCAATTTCAGCAACTTTGGGCTCGATGGCGTATTGTCGATGGAAAAATTAAAATCGTATGAACCTGTGTACCCCGGCGTTATTCAGTTTAAAGAAGAAGAAATGCTGCTGATGAAGGAAACACTTGAACGTTACTTACTCATCAGGAACAAAAGCCATAACGATGCCTTCCTGCTGCTTGTTAAAAAAATAGAGGAACAACTTGGAATTACTGCTTCACAGGATAAGGTTCAGTTTATCCGCACACTGATAAAGGATTATGTGAGCATGACGAGGTGAGAATGGTAGACGCAGAGACCTGTTTTCGATTAACAAATAGTTATATTTCGATTTTAACAGCCTTTATCCATCCATCCAATCACCTTTTTTTGTATATTTAAAAGTTGCCAACTGATCAATAATTATCTAACGTGAAGCGAACCCTTGTAAACCTTATTCTTTTAATGTTGCTACTGGATGTTTTCGGCCAGGCAGAACAATTCCCTTTTAAAAGTATGAGCAGAAACAATGGATTGGCGCATAACCAGGTAAATTGTTTTCTGCGCGATAAATCAGGATTTCTATGGATAGGCACTAAAGAAGGACTTTCGCGCTTCGATGGTTATTCCTTTAAAAATTATGCCTATCATCCCTCCGATTCTGCCTCTCTTAAATACAGCTATATATCCCAACTGTTTGAAGGTCCTCATGGCAAAATATGGATTGACGCTGGAGGCCATTTCACTGTTTTCAATCCTAGAGACGAATCTTTCTCGATAACTAAAGCCATTTTCAATAACCGGATTATTATACCTGACGGCAGTAAATGGCTTGCAAAATACGACCATAACAACGAGCTCATTTACATCAACAGCGCATCCGGCATATTTAAGATCAGTGGCAGTCAGGATCATATTACACCCATCCGGTTTCCTTATAAACAAAACGGTAAAGAAATTACGTCTATGGCTATAGATGGGCTGGACAACATATGGGTGGCATGTAAAAATGGTACACTTTATAAAATCCTGCGGAGCGATTATAAAGTTAAAGACAGCATTCCAATTTCAGTACTCCCGGAAAACAATCTGCATGTTTTCTGCGACAACAATAATAATTTATGGGTCTTTAATAAAGATTACAACGACGGTATTTATTTTATCCGGGATTACACAAAATCGCCTGTTCATTTTACCAAGGAATCAGCGATTACTAAATTAAAGGATAATGCTGTAACTGATGTAAATGAAGATAATCAGGGTTTTATATGGGTGGGGACTGCAACCAGTGGAATCAATATCATCGACAAAAATACACTCCGTGTTACTTACCTTACAAGCGATCCGCTCGAAAAAAAGTCACTATGTGGAAACAATATTTCAGCATTATATTGTGGATACGAAGGAATTATTTGGGTTGGAACAACCAAGCAGGGCTTTAGTTACCACCACAAGAATCTTTTCAAATTCAATACGTTGAAGATTAAAAAGCAAGCCGATTCCGAAGCCACTAACGATATAACTTGTGCTGTTGAAGATGCACAAGAAAATCTATGGCTGGGAACCAATAATGGTGGACTTTTTTACTACAACAGAAAAGAAAATACCTATAAACAATACCTTTATAGCCCGACTAATCCATCAGGGATCAACTCCAATTCCATTAAAACGCTGCTGATTGACAAGAATAGCCGCTTATGGGTTGGTACCAACAAAGGTTTGAATTTATTCAACGGTAATTCTTTTGAACATTTTTCCCACGATCCGGCAAATCCTTGGTCCTTAACAAACAATATCATCGAAGATCTTTGCCAGGACAGTGAAGGCAAGTTATGGATTGCTACAAACCAAGGTTTATCGCTTTTCGACCCAGATAAAAAAACTGTTATTAAGCAATTCAGGTATACTACGAACGCCGACTCCACAATTCAGGCCCATGCTATATTTTCCATAATCGAGGATAGAGATAATATACTTTGGTTTGCCACCGACAACGGATTACGATCTTTCGACAGAAGAAACATCCGGTGGGAATACTTCAACATATCTAAAAGAAATGCAACCAGTATCAGTTCCTATTTAGTAAACGATGTTTTTGAAGACTCCCGAGGCTTTATATGGGTTGCAACTAACTATGGCCTTAATAAATACAACAAAGCAACAAGGGAGTTTACTGTTTTCACCAAGGACGATGGTCTCCCATCGAACATTACTTTATCGATAACCGAAGATAAACAGCACACCCTCTGGGTAGGAACACTGCAAGGTTTATCCAATCTTTCCATTGTAAAAGAACCGGATACAAGATCTTACGCCTATTCCTTTACAAATTATAACAGGTACGACGGATTGCAGGGAAACGAATTCAACGAAAGAGCCGTTTTAAAAACACGTTCAGGAGAACTTCTTTTCGGCGGTCCAGACGGCTTTAATATCTTTAATCCCATTGCTATTTCCTCCATCAACTGCGCTTCGAAAATTATATTTACCGATTTAAAACTGATGGGTCACAGTATTAAGCCTAATACTTTATTCAACAACCGGAAAATACTTGAAAACACAATTGCCTATACCAACGAAATCGTCCTGAAATCAACCGAAAATGTATTGGAAATTAGCTTTTCAAGTCCCTGCTTCTTTCAGCCCGAAAACAAAAAATATTTGTATAAGCTGGAAAACTTCGACGAAGATTGGATAGAAATAACCAAGCCCAGGCCCGAAATAATCTATAAAAACCTTGATCCTGGAAAATACATTTTAAGAATAAAGACAAACACCAGCAACGGATCCTGGAACGACAACAGCGAAACAACGCTCACCATCAGAGTTCTTCCTCCCTGGTGGCAAAGTACGCATTTCCGGATTATGATGTTGTTATTCATTATTGCCGTTTTGTATTGGTTGTACAGTAAGGGCTTTCGTAAATTGAAGCACGATAACATCAGCCTGGCCCATAAACTCGAAGAACAATCCTTCCAGCTTAATGAAGTATCAAAGATTCTGGACGACAAACAGGAAGAAATCACTTTACAGCACAACGAAATTGACAAATACCACAACAGTCTCGATGAAGTAATCGAAACCCGGACCAGGGAGTTACAGCAAATGCTCCGTAAAGCAATCGATTCGGACAGGTTAAAATCGGCTTTCCTGGCTAATATGAGCTTTGAGATACGTACACCAATGAATGCCATTGTAGGCTTTGCTGCCATGCTGAAAAACAACGATCTTTCAGAGCAGGATAAAAGCGAGTTTGTAGATATCATTAACCAGAACTGCGCATCGTTAATGGTTTTGATTAACGATATCATGGATATTTCGAAGATCGAATCGAACCAAATCAGTATTAACAAATCGCCTTTTGCCGTTCATGCTGTACTCGAAGAGCTTGAGAATTACTACAAGCTGAATAACATCAAGAATGTTGAAATAAAATACACCCGTACACCAGGCAATGAGACGGTTGTTGTACAAAACGACCTGGTTCGCTTCCGTCAGGTTCTCTCAAACCTTTTAAGCAATGCATACCGGTTTACCGAAGAGGGATACATAAAGTTTGGTTTCGAAGTATATCACAACGAAATAGAATTCTATGTTTCCGATACCGGCATTGGAATTAAACAGGATAATTTCGATAAAATATTCGACTACCTGCAGAAAGTGAAAGAGCAGGATCTTTTCTTCCAGGGTGGATCGGGGCTCGGGCTTCCTATTTCTCGCAAACTCGTTGAATTAATGGGCGGGCGTATATGGCTCCAATCCAAAGAGGGCGAAGGATCTACATTTTTCTTCACTATACCTTATCAGGCAGCGCAGAAGGTGCCCCAGCATAAAGCACAAGACAATAAACCCGCGCACAACCTGAGCCAATTCACCATTCTGGTAGCTGAAGACGAGCCTGCGAACTATTTCCTAATCGACAGGATTTTGAAGTCGACCAACGCCAATATCATTTGGGCCAAAAACGGGAAAGAGGCCGTTGATTTCATTTCCCGGCTCCCTCAACACAACAATATTATTGTTCTGATGGACATCAAAATGCCGGTAATGAATGGTATTGATGCGCTAAGAAATATCCGATTAATTAATAAAAATATCCCTGTGATTGCCGTTACAGCTTATGCTTATGAAACCGAAAAACTCGAAATCATTCAGAAAGACTTTAACGATTACATCATAAAACCCCTTAAACCCGAAAAGTTACTCGAAATTTTAGGGAAATTCATATCTTAAAAGGCACGATTACAATGGACTGTGAAGTTATTAGTTGCCCAGCGTGTGGAAAGAGCTTTCCCAAAAGCCTTAATTACAAACATTGCTCAAACTGCTTTGCCTGCACGGGATGCGAAGTATACTACTGCCCATTCTGCGACCATCGTATAGAATTGGTACTTCCCAAACAACCTGCTATTTCTAAAAACAATAATTAACAGTACTACTGGCAGAATTCATGGTATTTTTTATATTTGTTCCGATAATACTAAACTTAACTAATTAAATATACGTGCTAACCATACGCGACCTTATACTTCGATTGCTCGACTGGCTGCATCGCCCTTTTAGGAAAACAATATCTGCCGAAACATTCAGGTACATGGCCACTGGTGGTTCCAATACCGTTTTAGATATTTTTCTCTACTATATTTCATACAATTTTATTGTAAAAAAGAGAATGGTCGATTTGAAGGTGGTTACCCTAAGCCCTCACATTGCAGCCCTGTTTATGTCATTTTCGGTTACTTTCTGTACGGGTTTTCTGTTGGCAAAATACATTACCTTTAACGAATCGCTCTTGAAAGGACGCATACAACTATTCCGGTACTTTGTAACCGTTATGGTGTGCATTATCCTGAACTATATTTTCATGAAACTATTTGTTGAAGTGTGTCACATATATCCTACCCCTTCAAAAATACTGACAACAGGCATTGTAGTGATATATAGCTATTTTTCGCAAAAATACTTTACCTTCAAAACCGCTGGCAATGGCGCCAAACAAGCAAGCTGAGAATAATTCCGATATATTGCTGGGTAAAGACTTTTCGCCGGAATTTGTCTTTTCTTTTGCACGAAGCAGTGGTGCGGGCGGACAAAACGTTAACAAGGTAAACACCAAAGTTGAACTGCGTTTTCATGTCGTATCCTCTGCCTTACTTACCAAAGATGAAAAAAGTATCATTTTAGAAAAACTCGCAAACCATATTACATCCGATGGCTATATAGTAATTCGTTCTCAAAAGGAGCGTTCTCAGCTCATGAACAAAGAAATTACCATCGAAAAGTTCTATACCTTGCTTCGCAAAGCCTTAACACCCCGTAAAAAACGTAAACGCACCAAGCCAACCGGAACTTCTATAGAAAAAAGGCTTGAATCAAAACGACTTACTTCCGAAAAGAAAAATCAACGACAAAAATCAAATTGGAACGAATGATTTTCGATAAATTTTTGTCTATAAGATAGGGTATTTCAATATTTAGGGATTATTATAACATATATCTTATACTTTCTATGCTTAATACGGCCAAGCTAAGCATTTTATTGCTGATATTCCAATGTTTACCAGCATTGGGAAATAAATATGCTTTACTTAAAGGAAAAGAACCAATTTCCGATTCCACCAATGCTCATTCAACTTATAAAAGGGTTTATAACACCCAGCGAGTTATGGGCAACATTCCTAAAATTGACGGACAATTAAATGACGAGTGCTGGCAACAAGGTTCATGGAGCGAAACCTTTACACAACAAATGCCTCAGGAAAACAACAAAGCATCTGAAAAAACAAGGCTTAAAATACTTTACGACGACAAATATATCTATGTTGCAATCCGGGCCTACGAAAGCAACATAACGAATATGCATCGCTTCTTTGGCAAGCGTGACGCGTTCGAAGGAGATGTGGTAGGCGTATGTTTCGATAGTTACTACGATCAGCGATCCGGCTATGAATTTGACCTTACTGCGGCTGGAAATCAGATTGATTTAACCATGGAAAACAATGGCAACGCCGATTTTAACTGGAATGCAGTTTGGGATGGAGCTACAGCTATTGAAGATTCGGCATGGACCGCCGAAATGCGAATTCCCCTTAGCCAACTTCGTTTCAACAACAAGGAAACCCAAGTATGGGGAATGCACGCATGGCGATGGATTGACCGGTTGCAGGAAGAAGACCAATGGAGCCTGATTCCCAGGAATAACTCGGGCATCATATATAGTTTTGGCGAACTCCATGGCATCGATAAAATAAACTACAAACAACGTATTGAGCTCATTCCCTATACCGTTGGAAAAACGATTAGCACAAAAAAAGAGTCGCAAAATCCTTTTTCTACTGGTTTTGAGAAATCGCTTACCTTCGGGCTCGATGGAAAAGTAGGAATTGGAAGCGATTTCACTGCCGACTTCTCCATTAATCCGGATTTCGGGCAGGTTGAAGCAGACCCATCCGTAATGAACCTGAGTGCATTTGAAACCTATTATGATGAAAAACGACCATTTTTTCTCGAAGGAAAAAACATTATCAACTATTCACTCGATGGCGATTTACTCTTTTATTCTCGAAGAATTGGGCATGCCCCCTGGTATTCGCCCGATGTAGATAACAGCAAGCAGGAATACTTCAAAAAACCAGAGAATACATCCATAATAAGTGCGGTAAAACTTTCGGGCAAAACTGCCAACGGCTTGTCTATTGGTTTTCTGCAAGGTTTAACAGCAACGGAAGATGTTGAAATCTCAAAGCCATCAGGTAAGTATAGCGAAACGGCTGA
The DNA here is from genome assembly GCA_036261135.1 of Bacteroidales bacterium. Lineage (GTDB taxonomy): Bacteria > Bacteroidota > Bacteroidia > Bacteroidales > JAAUTT01 > JAAUTT01. The sequence goes on along the minus strand of DATALJ010000252.1, from coordinate 5,669 downwards.
ACCACTCTCTAATTATATAGTTACCCGCGTGCAAAAGGACTATAATAAAGGCAACACGATAATTGGTGGTATCTTTACTGCTTCTAACCGGTTCTTCAGCGAATCACACCTTCAGGAACTAAATAAATCGGCATATACCACCGGAATCGATGTTTACAAGTACCTGTTCAACAGGAACTATTATGTCAATATCAAAACAATTGTTAGTAGGGTAAATGGCGATTCAAAAGCGATTACAAATTTACAACAATCCTCAGCTCACTATTTTCAAAGAACCGATGCTAATTATTTGAATGTTGATAGCTCCCTTACTTCACTTACAGGCACAGGAGGCTATCTGGCCATTTGTAGAGAAGGAGATAACAAACTACGCATCCGCACAACCTTTAACTGGCGATCTCCCGGACTCGATTTAAACGATTTAGGGTTTATGCAGCAAGCCGATAATTTACGCCAGATGGTGAACATCTCCTGGGTAGAAAACACGCCAAATGGCTTCTTCAGAAATTATCGCATATATATCGAAGAAGGTTCCAAATGGTCTTACGGCGGCGAACGTATAGAAACATACTATAAAATTTCCGGATCCGGTCAATTCAAAAACAAATACAACATAAATGGCCATGCTATAAGGTATTTAAATGGGTTCGACCCGCGTATACTAAGAGGAGGGCCAGGTTTAAAACAAGACCCATTCTGGTGTCTTAACGGGAACATTAGTACCGATTATTCAAAGCCTCTTGCCGGTTATATTACAGTCCACTCGCACCAATACAGCGATGGATACAGCAGTTTATACGATTTTTACCCGGGAATGAGCATCCGGCTCAGTTCGCAATATAGCTTATCGGCTGAACTCAGTTACTCTCAATTCCACAATGCTTCACAATATATAAGCAGTCCCGAATCCAATAATACCAAAGTGTATATCATGGGGAACCTTTTCCAGAAAACTGCAGGATTGACATTCCGGTTCAACGCCAACCTTAATCCAAGGTTATCGGTACAGTATTATGGTAGTCCTTTTATTTCAACCGGTAAATACACAAATTTTAAAAAGGTTACCCATCCAACGTCCAATTATAGTGAGCGGTTTTACAATTACCAGCTTTCCGAAATACAGTATAGCGAATCGGATAATAAGTACACCATTGCCGATGCATCTGGAAACATCTACCAATTTGATAATCCGAATTTCAGTTTCAGGGAATTCAGATCCAATCTGGTTGCCAAATGGGAGTTCCACCGTGGTGCATTTCTTTACCTTGTTTGGTCGCATAGCCGCTCGGGAAGTTCATCCTATTACGAAGCTTCGGCATCCGATAATCTTTCTGATCTATTTAAAATCTATCCTACCAACATATTCCTTATCAAGCTAAATTATTATTTTTCGCTATAACGCCAATGTGCAGGCTTTATAAAAACTAAAACACCGGCGTAAACCGGTGTTTTTTGTTTTTATGCTTTGTAAATACTTATTGCCACGAATAAACAATTTCAGTAAGTATGTCCCCTCTGGTAAGCGACTTGGTTGTAGTATACTTTACATTCTTACATCCGCAAAGTTCAAGCGACCGCACGCACCAACCGGCGATACGACATTCAACAGCTAAAGTCATTTCAGGGAACTTCGGTATTTGCATGGTTACCGATTTACCCGAACTTTCGCTCACCTTTATTTCACATGGTGTATAAAATGTAGAAAACACAACCGATGCACGTTGCATTAAATACTGAGGTGTAGCTACCATCAGGTACAATTTATAAATCCCTTTTAAAGCAATATCTGCACTGAATTTGCCCAGCGCTTCGGCACCTGTTTTTGCATTGCCACCGTAAAACATAGAAATAATACGATCGATAGGAACATGGTATGCCTCTTTCATAGGATACCAGCCAGCCATATTAATCATTGCCGAAGAGTACAATGCCTTTGTTTTTTCCGGCATCGAATCAATCCATTGATCGTATTGTGAAGGAAATGTTGCTTTAACAAAATCGCGTGTGGTTTTAATACCCGTACCTTTAATTTCCATGATAGTTATATTAGAACAAACTGTTTCAAAAGCTTAGCGTTATATCAAATATACTTTTTTTTTCAAAATAATAAAAGTTACATCGTATTTTTCCAGAAAATAACGTTAAGCTTCCTTTATATTATGGAAAACGTTCGAAACATCCTCGTCTTCGTCGAGCTTTTCCAGCAATTTTTCCATATTTTGCACTTGTTCGGGTGTTAATTCCTTGGTTTCGTTTGGTATTCGTTCAAAGTCGGCACTGATAATCTCGAAATTGTTTTCTTCCAAATACTTCTGAATAACTCCAAAAGACTCAAATTCGCCATAAATGATAATGGTACCTTCTTCATCGAATATTTCGGAAACGCCGAAATCGATCATTTCGAGCTCAAGCTCTTCTAAATCAACCCCGTCCTTGGCCTTTATCTTGAAAACACACTTACGTTCGAACATAAAACTAACACTGCCCGAGTTTCCCAATGATCCGCCATACTTATTGAAGTACAAACGAACGTTGGCAACGGTACGGGTTGGATTATCGGTTGCAGTTTCCACAAGCACCGCTATTCCATGTGGGCCATATCCTTCGTATACAACTTCCTTATAATCGGATTGATCCTTAGAAACAGCCTTCTTTATTGCCCTTTCCACATTTTCTTTGGGCATATTGGCTGCCTTTGCATTCTGTATTAAAACCCTAAGTCTGGAGTTCGATTCAGGATCGGGCCCGCCGGCTTTAACGGCAATAGTTATATCCTTTCCAATTTTGGTAAATGTTTTGGCCATGTTTCCCCAGCGCTTTAGCTTTCTGGCCTTGCGATATTCAAATGCTCTTCCCATGAATAAATTTTATTCTGCTACGTCTATAATATTGATTTGTAATATTTTGTCACCCTGGCGTATTTTATCGATTACATCAAGGCCTTCGTAAACTTTACCAAAACAGGTATGCTGTCTGTCCAAATGCTGGGTATTCTGGCGGTTGTGGCAAATAAAAAACTGAGAACCACCTGTGTTCCTTCCTGCATGAGCCATAGAAAGCACGCCTTTGTCATGATACTGATTGCCTCCGGTTAACTCGCACTTAATTGTGTATCCCGGGCCACCAACACCAGTTCCCTGAGGGCATCCTCCCTGAATTACAAAATCGGGAATTACCCGGTGAAATGTAAGACCATTATAAAAGCCCTGCTCAGAAAGTTTAATAAAATTTGCAACTGTATTAGGGGCATCCTTGTCGAAGAATTTAACCTTCATAACCCCTTTTTCGGTATGTATTTCCGCTTCTTTCATTCTATATTTTTTTGTTGGATGTTGTCGCATGATGAAACATCCATATATAATTAACGAATCATGCCCGTTCTCTAAATCTCTATTCTATATTAAGAAGGTATTTTGCAGCCACTGCCTCAAGTGATACACTTGGTTTTTCTCCACTGAGATATGCTTTCAATGCTTCCAAATCAGATTTCCAAACTACATCGCCAGGAGCAAACAAACAAATACTGCCCTTTACATACTGTGTTGTTAATTGTTTATTGAAATAATAAAAATGTTCTTCGCAAACCTCAGTGGGGAAAATCCTTAGTTTGGCAGGCATATCGGTTGGTCGGAACCAGAGTTTAATTTCGCGCTCTGCATCCGATGGACTCGAAGAAGCATGTATAAGATTATCCATTCGTTCATCAATAACATTCCCTGCTGCGTCTTTTACAGGAACAATAGTACCCAATGCACGTACACATCCCGGCTTTGTATTTCTGGCATTGTGCGGGTTAGTAGGGCCGGCAATTTCGCGAATTTTCTTTATAGCATCGGGGCCATAAAATACAAAAGCTTTAACCCGCCATTTATCTGGCTCATCGGGAAAATGGATTGCTCCGGTAATATATTCAATTAATGAAGGGAAAAAACCTTTCCCCTTGTGTTCTGCGTAATGCTCCTCTGCCAGGATATTACTCACTCTTACAATTTTTGCTGCGACAAACCTAAGACCTGTATGATACTCCGACAATTGAGACAAAATGTAACCTGTAAGAGAATTCTTTAATGCATCAGGTTTAATGAGAACCAGGGTTTGTTCAAAATTTCCATTTTCCATAAGAAGATCTTTCTACTAATTACTACTATATATGAACTATTTGATAAAGGGAAAGGCACAAATATAATGTTTGATTAATGAATCAACAAATACCTGTGCCTAAAATTATGATTACAACAAAATAAGTGTTTTCCGCTTATTTTTCGTGATATTCAACAAATTCAAAGGGTATACGGGTTATACTCTGGTAATCCTTCCCCGATTCGAACATATCCTGGTCTATACTATTGTAATGCCAGATAATCTTTACACTCGATTCGTCGAGATATTTCTCAAGTAGTCGGATCAATTGCATCAGTATCTTGCTCGAACTGGTATTGAAATATTCGAGTTTAATAGTAAATACAACATCTTTTAAATGAAGTTTGTACGCATCGTTCACCCACTTCAAAATAGGTTCATAAAAACCTACCGGATTTTCGGGTATCGAGCGTCCCTCAAGCTTTAATTCGCCCGAAACCTTAAAATCAACCAAAGGTGTTCTTTTATCCAATCCATGATCAATAAATAAATCTTTCATATATTTTATCTAAAAGTTAATTTCTAAATCCCAAAAAAACAGGCTATCAATTGTTTGTAAATAGCAGATATTCATATCCTAATAATCGAAATGGCTATTCCATTCGTTTGTTAAAAAAAATGAAATTAATGAATATCTTTTAAACAATTTCCTTCTTTTTCAAATTAATTTGAAGCCTCTCCTAACTCCCCTGCGAACCAATGAAATGTATGCCGGATGCTTAGCAAAAAGTATTGCTTTTTAAATCAATGTTTTACAAAAGCTTACAAAATTTGTAATTTTTTCTTCAAACATTTGCATATATTAATATATTTACATATGTTTGCATAAACATTTTGCTATGGAAACAAAAGTTGAAAATCTCGAGAAAGCGGCATTTATACTAAAGACAATAGCTCACCCTACCCGTCTGGCCATTATAGATCTGCTAAATGAGCACAACGAACTACCAGTTAATGAGGTTTGCCGGTTGTTGGAGGCTGAACAATCCATTATATCGCACCATCTTATTAACATGCGCACAAGAGGACTTCTAAGAGCAACAAAAGCGGGAAACAGCGTGTTATACTCACTGAAAGAACGCAATCTTACCCAAATAATGAATTGTGTAAATAACTGTAATTGTAACCTTTAGAGATATGATAGATTTTAAGAAACTGGATATTATACGAATTCTCAAAGTAGTTGGAGGAACCACCGGAATTATTTTGGCTTTTACAAATCATTGGGTAATTTTAGGCGTATTTGGCGGATTATTCCTTGTCCAAGGTATAACCAACACCGGTTGCGGAGTGTGCACAACATCTTCGTGTACCATAAATTCATCAAAGAAAAACAACGAACAACAATGAGCATATTAGAAATCAATAAACGCTATACTGAATTATCAGAAAGTACTTGCTGCCTCTCTTGCGGAGGAGCTATAAATCATTCGCACCCCAAACCCGGCGAAGTTTGTGTCGATTTAGGCAGTGGCCGCGGCACAGATGTACTGCGCCTTGCCGAAAAAGTCGGCAAACAAGGTTTTGCT
>DATALJ010000247.1:0-39160 GCA_036261135.1 Bacteroidales bacterium | reverse complement strand
CACCCCAGAATTTACTAATAGGGCAGGGGCGCTTGGCCGGGTATCTGCGTGCACTAAAACAATATAAGCTTAATTACGACCCGAATCTGGTTTTACCCTGCGATACCATGGAGCAGGCAGAAGAAAAAACAATCGGCTTTTTGAACCGGTTTCCTGACGTTGAAGGGATATTTGCAGTTAACGATTCTACTGCGATTGGTGTAATGAAAATGATACAGAAAATGGGGAAACGAATTCCTCAGGATGTTGCCGTAATAGGATTTGGCGATGGACCTAATGCTCTGATCGTTTCGCCCCCCCTTTCTACCGTTGAGCAAAAGGGGTACGAAATTGGTGCCGAAGCCGTGAAATTACTCATTAACAAGATAGAGAACGAAACGGCTACTGATAGTTTTCAAACCAAAGTAATTACTCCAAGCCTTATTGTCAGAGGGTCTACCCAAAAATAAATGATCGTTCCGCAAACGGTTGCAATCTGATAATCTGTATTTTATAAAAAAAATTTTGCTAAAAAGCTTTCTTTTTACAAAATTACTTCTTTAACTTTGTGTCGTAAATCATTCAAGTAGTAAAATTCTTCCCGATTCTATTGATAAATGCGGATTCTTTCATTTATCATGGCTTCATTTTGATTCCAAATCAATCTAAAATCATTCCGGAAATTATATCAAATATCCTATCTTACAGGATCTTTGACTATAAACTTATATCTATTATATTATGAAAAAACTTCCAAAACTTTCTTTAGGGCAAATTTTCAATATCAGTTTTGGTTTTCTGGGCGTTCAAATTGGTTATTCGCTGCAGAACGGCAATACAAGCCGGATTCTTTCTGCTTTGGGTGCCAATGTCGAGCATTTAAGCTATTTCTGGCTGGCAGCACCTGTTGCAGGGCTTCTTGTTCAGCCAATAGTTGGGTTGTCGAGCGATAAAACCTGGACACGATTGGGTCGCCGGGTACCATTTATTCTTGCAGGAGCTATTGTTTCGGCGTTGGCTATGTTCTTCATGCCCAATTCCGAGTTTTTTGCCTATTTATTGCCGCCTTTATTTTTCGGAGCATTTATGCTGTTGTTTATGGATACATCATTTAATGTAACCATGCAGCCTTTCAGGGCACTGGTTGGCGATATGGTGTCGGAGGAGCAGCGGAATAAAGGTTATGCTATTCAAAGTTTACTTATCAATACAGGGGCGGTAGTTGGGTCGTTTCTGCCGTTTATCTTAACGGCAAGCGGCGTTTCCAATGTACCCGATGCGGGCGAAAAAGTGCCCGACACGGTTATATGGTCGTTCTACTTTGGTGGTGCCATACTGCTTTTAACTGTGCTTTGGACCTCTTTTACAACCAAGGAATATCCACCGGCCCAGTATGAGGAATACCACGGTATCTCGAAGGAAGAAAAATCGCATACTTCATTTAAGCAGCTGTTTGCCGATATTCCATTAACCATGTGGCGTTTGGCTACTGTTCAGTTCTTTTCGTGGTTTGCGCTGTTCATTATGTGGGTTTATACTACTTCGGGTGTTGCGCAAAACGTATGGAACACGCCAGCTGCCGACTCCACCTCACCGGCTTTTAATGCCGCAGGTAACTGGGTTGGTGTAATATTTGGGCTTTATAGCCTTTTCGCAGCGCTGTATTCGATGGTTATAGCCCAGTTTGCTACGCGTTTTGGCCGGAAGACCGTGTATTTGGCTTCTTTGATGGTTGGTGGCATTGGCCTTCTTTCCATGGTGTTCATTCACAATCAATACGGATTAATCATTTCGATGATTGGAGTGGGAATTGCATGGGCAGCTATATTGGCAATGCCTTATGCTATATTGTCGGCGGCACTACCTGCAAGCAAAATGGGAGTTTATATGGGGCTTTTCAATGCTACCATTACGATTCCCCAAATAGCTGCCGGGTTTTTGGGTGGTCTTCTCCTTTCAGTGCTGGGAGGAAAAGCGATTCTCATGCTTGGCGTTGCAGGGATCTCAATGTTGCTGGCCGGACTAAGTGTATACTTTGTTAGAGAACATAAACACGTGGATGCCCATGGAAGTTAAGGCTTGTATATTCGATCTCGACGGGGTAATTGTAGATACAGCCAAATATCATTACCTGGCTTGGAAATCAATAGCCGATGAGCTTGGTTTCGAGTTTACCGAGAAACATAATGAGCGACTGAAGGGTGTTTCGCGCATGCGTTCGCTTGAAATCCTTCTCGAAGTGGGTGGAATAACACTCGATACTCCAACATGTGAGCTATTGGCAGATAAAAAGAATAAGCTCTATCTGGATTATGTGTTAAAAATGACTCCCGATGAGGTGCTGCCTGGTGCAAAGGAGTTTCTTTCTGAGCTACGGCTGAATGGCATATTAACGGCCCTTGGTTCGGCAAGTAAAAATGCAATGACTATTCTGGACAGGCTTAATATCACGCCCTATTTTGATGCCATCATTGATGGGAATAAAACGGCAAAGGCCAAACCTGACCCCGATGTATTTCTGAAGGGCGCACAGGAATTGAATATTGAACCGCAGTATTGTGTTGTATTTGAAGATGCCGAAGCCGGAATAGAAGCCGCCATAGCAGCAGGAATGAGATGTGTAGGAGTGGGAAGCCCAGAAACCCTTGGGAAAGCAAATGCTGTGATTGACGGATTTAAAAATTTTAACCTTGAACGGTTTACGAAATTGATTTGAAATTATGAACAAATATCTGAAAAGCGACGAATGGTGCATCATCGAAGAGGGCTTTGATGCTAAGAACCATAAGGCTTCCGAGAGTATTTTCAGTATCGGGAATGGCCACATGGGGCAGCGCGCCAATTTTGAGGAACGCTATAGTGGAAAGACATTACAGGGAAGCTACGTTGCAGGTGTTTATTATCCTGATAAAACCCGCGTTGGCTGGTGGAAAAACGGCTATCCCGAATACTTTGCTAAGGTATTGAATTCCCCCAACTGGATAGGCATTGATGTGCAGGTGCACCAGGAGTATCTCGACCTTGCCAAATGTAAGGTCGATAAGTTCCGCAGGGTTCTTAATATGAAAGAGGGCTATTTGCAACGCAGCTTCGAGGCTATACTGCATACCGGACAAAAGGTCAGGATAGAGGCTACACGTTTTCTGAGCATGCATCTGCCCGAGATAGGAGTAGTTCGCTATTCCATCACACCATTGAATTTTAGCGGCGAAATATCTTTGCTTCCTTATATCGACGGCGATGTGAAGAATGAAGACTCGAACTATAATGAGAAATTCTGGGATATAACAGAAACTGAATCTTCAAACGGAGAGGGCTGTCTCGTTGGCAAAACAAAGAAGCTGGATTTTGGCGTAGGCTTTGCCATGAAATACGTTGTAACTGAAAACGGCAAGGAATTATCTGTTTCTCCCGAGCCCATTAAAGGCCCGAAGTATACCGGTAATATGGTAAAAGTTGAGGTCACTGAGGGCAAAACTATTACCTTGTTTAAATATGTTGCAGTGGTTACTTCGCTTGACCATCCGGCAGATCAACTGGCCGGTATTGCTACAAAAAAGGTACGGTCAGCATTTGAAATCGGCTACGATAGGCTGTTTGATGATCATAAAACCAAATGGCAGAATATATGGGAACACAGCGATATTGTCATTAAAGGCGATATTGAAGCCCAGCAGGGAATACGTTTTAATATATTCCACCTGAATCAAACTTATACCGGCGTTGATGAGCGGCTTAATATTGGTCCGAAAGGCTTTACTGGTGAGAAGTATGGTGGCAGTACCTACTGGGATACTGAAGCTTACTGTATTCCCTTCTTCCTGGCTACCGCGCCGCCTGATGTAACGCGTAATCTGTTGCGGTATCGTTACAAACATCTGGCTAAGGCTATTGAAAATGGCGAAAAGCTCGGCTTTAGCAAAGGTGCTGCCTTGTATCCAATGGTTACAATGAATGGCGAGGAATGCCATAACGAATGGGAAATTACGTTCGAGGAAATTCATAGGAATGGTGCCATTGCTTTTGCTATTTATAATTATGTTCGCCACACGGGCGACGAGAATTATCTTGCAGATTACGGCCTCGAGGTTCTTATTGGTATTGCCCGCTTCTGGAGCCAGCGGGTGAATTATTCGCAGGTAAAGAAGAAATATGTTATGCTTGGCGTTACCGGGCCTAACGAATACGAGAATAACGTGAATAACAACTGGTACACCAATACCATTGCGGTGTGGTGTATGAAATATGCTTCACAGGCGCTCGAAACAGTAAAGAAATTAAACGCGGTGCGGTATGTGGAGATTACAGCGAAAACTTCGTTCGACGAATCGCATGAAGTAACGCATTGGAAGGAAATTACCGATAATATGTATTTCCCGTACGATGAGGGTTTGAATATTTTCTTGCAGCAGGAAGGCTACATGGACAAGGAACAGATGCTTGCAAAAGACCTCGATCCCAAGCAGCGGCCCATTAATCAGCATTGGTCCTGGGATCGTATCCTGCGCTCCTGTTTTATTAAGCAGGCCGATGTTTTGCAGGGAATTTATTTATTCGAGGAAAACTTCGATACAGAAACCATTGCCCGGCATTTCGATTTTTACGAAGGCCGCACGCTCCATGAATCCTCGCTTTCGCCATGCGTACATTCTATTTTGGCTGCACGAATCGGCAGGGTAGATAAAGCGTATGAGCTATACCTCCGCACTTCGCGCCTCGATATTGATGACTATAATAATGAAGTACACGAAGGCCTTCATATTACTAGTATGGCAGGCACATGGATGTCTATAGTTGAGGGTTTTGGCGGTAAACGGGTGAAAGATAATAAACTTTGCTTTCAGCCGGTGATCCCTGATCAGTGGCAAAGCTATTCGTTTAAAGTGGAGTTTCGTGGTATTCGCATACGTGCAACGATTACAAAATCAGGGTATGTGTTCGAAAATCAGAGCGACAAGGCAATTGAAATCATCATTAATAATAAACCTTACACCATTAGCGGTAAAGCGAAGGTGGATATTAAATAATAGCTTTTAATCCCGCCCACTCTGGGGAAGTTCGTGAATTGTTCATTACAAGAGTCGTTCAGGAACGTTTTTAGAGTTTGGTTTGTTGAATTGTCTGCGGCTGTTTAGTTTTAAACAGCCGCATTTCAAAATTTAGAAGTATATTTCAATAAAATAACTACTTAGATGACAGGAAAAAGATTGATTACCTCGGCTTTAATTTTTACTTTATTTTTATTTGGAGTATGCGAGGCACAGCTTAGAGTTGAACCAGCCTTTTGGTGGGTAAATATGGAAAATCCTAAATTGCAGGTGCTCGTACATGCAAAGGATATTGGTACAACTGTGCCTCAGTTTAGTTATGCTGGTGTAACTCTTGATAGCGTGGTAAAACCTACAAGCAAAAATTATCTGTTCCTTTATTTGTCGGTAAAACCAGGTGCCATGCCTGGAAAATTCGATATTCAATTCATGCAAAAGGGTAAAGCCATCGCAAAATATGCTTATGAATTGAAGGACAGAAGGCCAGGCTCTGCTGAAAGAAGTACCTATAATACTTCCGATGTTATTTATTTATTAATGCCCGATCGATTCTCGAACGGCAACCCTGCCAACGACCAGGCTCCCGATATGATTGAAAAACTCGATCGTGCCAATCCCGGAGGCCGCCATGGTGGCGATATTCAGGGCATAATTAACCATCTTGATTATCTCAAAGACCTAGGGTTTACTGCAATTTGGAGTACGCCATTGATGGAGGATAATATGGATTCCTATTCCTATCACACCTATGCGATAACCGATTATTACCGGATTGATCCGCGTTATGGTAACAATCAGGATTACGTGAGATTATCCGACGAAATGCACACACGCGGCATGAAACTTATTATGGATGTGGTTACCAACCATTGTGGTTCTAACCATTGGTGGATGAAGGATCTTCCTATGCAGGACTGGCTGCACCAATTCAAAGAGTTTACACGTACAAACTATCAGATTTCAACTACGTACGATCCGTATGCTTCGGATTACGATAAAAATTTGAACTTCGATGGCTGGTTTGATTCTACCATGCCCGATTTAAACCAGGATAATCCACATTTACTCACTTACCTTACCCAGAACACAATTTGGTGGATTGAATACGCGAACCTCGATGGAATCCGTATTGATACATATCCCTACAATAATCCCTGGAAAATAGCGCAATGGTCAAAAGGCGTTCGCACGGAATACCCTAACCTTAATATTGTTGGCGAATGCTGGGTGCACTCACCGCAGGAAATATCCTATTGGCAGAGTGGAACTAAGAATCACGATGGTTACGATTCTCAGCTTCCTGTAGTTATGGATTTCGCTCTGCATGATGTATTCCTTCAGGCTGTGAATGAGGAAGATTCGTGGGGCTCAGGAACAAGAAGGTTTTACAACCACTTTACCCTCGATTACGTTTATACACGGCCCCAGGATTTACTTATTTTTACTGAAAACCATGATACACCGCGTTTTTATGAAGTTATAAAAGGCGATATGCGTAAATTCAAAATAGCCTATGCGATTCTGTTTACGGTTCGTGGAATTCCCCAGTTTTACTACGGTTCAGAGATTAATATGCCAGGAAGCAAGGATAAAGGCGATGGTGATATCCGCCGCGATTTTCCCGGCGGCTGGCCTGGTGATGTGCGAAATGCATTCACAGCCCAAGGCCGCACTGCACAAGAAAATGAAGCGTTTAATTACATCAAAAAACTCCTCAACTGGCGTAAGGCGAATCCTGTAATTCATACAGGCAAAACCAAACAATTTATTTCGCAGGACAATTGCTATGTTTATTTCCGATATAACAACGAGAAAACCGTAATGGTAGCCATCAATAATCATGATATTGAACAACGAACGTTGGATGGTTCGCGCTTTAACGAGATGCTGTCTGGCTTTAAGAGCGGAAAAGACATTATTTCGGGAACAACTATTTCTGATTTGAGCCGCATTACTATTCCTGCAAAAACAGCAATGATTATAGAGCTGGAAAAATAACGGATTAGAGAAAACTGTCATTCCGGCGAAGGCCGGAATCCGTTAACTACGGAGCATACATGTGTTATTTATCTATGACTATGTATAGGAATTACTTTTAGTGAGGGCTTCGCCGTTCCGGCCTTCGCCGGAATGACAGTTTTCTTCGATTTTGCTATTTGAGACAGGGGGCATATCCTTAATTGAATTAAACGATGAAAAACATTCGATTTCTTAAAATACCCTTAACAGTAATATTTTGTGCAATTTGTTTTGCTTACACACTGCATGCACAATCGGTTCAGCAATATAAGAACCATGCTGTTATTGACAGTGCCCTGATTATTCAAACCAACAGAGGTTTTCTAAAGATAAAGTTCTTTACGGATGAGGTAGTGCAAATGGCATTTTCGCCAACTTCTTCGTTTCCGGACAATTCCGACGCGGTACTACCCTTGAAATCCAATGTTCCCTTTGTTTTGAAGGACGAAGGTTCTTCCTTCTATGTGGCTACGGATAAAATGGAGGTTATTATCCATAAACAGCCTATAAAATTTGCGTTTATCAACGCCATGGGCGATACTGTTGCCAGAGAAATTACCGGAGGTTTTACCGATCAATTGAATCATGGATTTCGTTTTAAACTGGTGAGTGACGAAAAGGTAACCGGAGGAGGCGTGAGGGCCTTACCCATGAACAGAAGAGGATATGCGCTGAAACTCAATAATGAACCGCATTGGGGGTATGGGTACGGCGAGCAAAACCTTAATTATTCAGTACCCGTATTCGTCTCTTCATCGAATTATCTTGTGTTTTACGATGCGCCACAGCGGGCAACTGCCGATATCGGAAAAACCATGCCCGATTATTTCGATCTGTATTCTTCTATTCCATCATTTTCCTGCTTTGTAATTGTAGGACATGATTATACCGATCTGTTAGAGTCATATACAAAGCTTACCGGTACACAACCAATACCTCCGCGTTGGGCTATGGGAAATATGCAGAGCCGGTTCGGCTATAAATCGCAGTTTGAAACGATACAGAAAACGGATTCTATCATTGCTGCAGGTTATCCGCTCGATGCCATGATTATAGATCTGTATTGGTTTGGTAAAGGAGTTGGCGACTTTCGCATGGGTAACTTGTGGTGGGAACCAGAGAATTGGCCCACTCCTGAAACGATGATCAAATCGCTTAAAGCGAAAGGTGTAAAAACAATTCTCATTACAGAGCCTTACATATTAGAGACCTCTCAGAATTTTAAGGAAGCCGATTCGTTGCAGATTATGGGTAAAGATAGCGCTGGTAACACCTTTATTGTAAAAGACTTCTGGTTTGGACCTGCGGGGATTATCGATGTTTTCAATCCTAAGGCAGTCGATTGGTTTTGGGCTAAGTACAAACGCCTGAAAGAGCAAGGTATTGATGGTTGGTGGGGCGATCTGGGCGAGCCGGAAAGACATCCCTCGGGTATTCATTATTTGCAAGGCACGTCGGACGAGATTCACAATATATATGGACATTACTGGAGCAAGATGCTGGCCCATAAATACAAAACTGACTATCCGAACGAGCGTCCTTTCTTTCTGAACCGGGCCGGATATGCAGGATCCCAGCGTTACTCGGTTTTCCCATGGTCTGGCGATGTGTCGCGTAGTTGGAGCGGCTTTCGTGCGCAGCTTCCCATTATGTTGGGAATGAGCTTGAACGGAATCCCTTACATGCATTCCGATTTGGGAGGATTTGCCGCAGGTACAAAGGACGAAGAACTGTACATCCGCTGGCTGCAGTTTGGTGTGTTTAACCCTGTATTTAGGCCGCACGGGGAAACCATTCCTTCCGAGCCCATCTATTTTAGTGAGAAAACCCAAAAAATAGTACGCGAATTCATTAAGCTGCGCTATCGGTTAATGCCTTATAATTATACATTGGCCTGGAAGCAGGCAACTGCAGGTGAGCCATTGGCTCGTCCCATGATGTATGCGCGTCCAAAAGTAAAGGAATTGTTTGATGTTGATAGCGCCTACTTCTGGGGCAGTAACTTCCTTGTAGCGCCGATATTGACTAAAGGTCAAAAGAAGCGTGAAGTTTACCTGCCAGATGGATATTGGTTTTCATTCTTTGATAAATCGGAATATGAAGGGAAAATGACTGTTAAGGTTCCTGTAAATCTGGAAACTATTCCTGTTTTTGTGCGAGCCGGGAGTTTTATTCCTATGGTGCGCGATTTTCAAAGCACCGATCAATATCCGAATGATACAATTTACATGCGCTACTATAACCATGAAAGCGTTAAGGGTTCAAAGTATACCTTGTTTGAAGATGATGGAAAAGACAGGCTTTCGCTGGAGAATGGACAGTACGAGACTACAATGTTCAGGTTTAAATCGGGTAACAATTCTCATTCTTTCGATATTACAAGCAATGGAGGGCAATATCCTGGCAAACCGCTTGAGCAGACGATTGTTTTAACCATATATAATATCAAAAGCAAGCCACAATCGGTGCTGATCAATAATAAAGAATGGGTTTGGAACTTTAATAAAAAGGAAAAACAAGTGACGATAACATTTGTAAAAGCAGAAAATATTAACATTATAATTAACTATTAAGATAAGGCTATGAAAATGATTTATTTATATTTATTGATATTCGGAATTATAGCAGGGGTGTTGATTTCGTGCAAAAGGGTAAAAAAGGTTGAAGTTAAACAGCCCGATTCTGAAGTAAAGCATCCTGAGTGGTCCAAAAATGCTGTGATATATGAAGTTAATGTTCGCCAGTACTCTAAAGAGGGTACTTTTAAGGCCTTCGAAAAGGATTTGCCACGTTTAAAGGAACTGGGAATTGATATTCTTTGGATTATGCCTGTTCATCCCATAGGCATGAAGGAACGAAAAGGGAAATTAGGCAGCTACTACGCTGTAAAAGATTATCGTGCTATAAATCCTGAATTCGGGACAATTGACGATTTTAAGCATCTTGTAAAGTCTGCGCATGCTCTGGGTTTAAAGGTTATTATCGACTGGGTTGCCAATCATACCTCATGGGACAATAATTTAATGACTACACATCCCGAATATTATATGAAGGATACAGCAGGTAAGTATGTGTCGCCCTATGATTGGACCGATGTGGTGCGCCTCGACTACAGTAAACCGGAGGTGAATCGGTATATGACGGAAACCATGAAATGGTGGGTATCCGAAACCGATATCGATGGCTTCCGTTGCGATGTGGCCAGTATGGTACCTGTGTCGTTCTGGGATGCCCTCCGACCTGAGCTTGAGAAAGTGAAGCCGGTATTTATGCTTGCTGAGGCCGATATGCCGGAACTTCAGAAGAAAGCCTTTGATATGTCGTACGACTGGAAGTTCCATCACATCATGAACGATATCGCTAAAAGCAAAAAGAAGGCTACAGTAGTTATGAAACACTTCAACTGGGTGGATTCGGTGTATCCGGGCAACGCATACCTCATGCAATTTACCTCCAATCATGATGAGAATTCATGGAATGGTTCGGAAAGCGAACGGCTTGGACAAGGCGTAAAACCATTTGCCGTTCTGGCAGCTACGGTTCCAGGAATGTTAATGATGTATAATGGCCAGGAATCAGCTTTTAAGCGTCGTTTGCAGTTTTTTGAGAAGGATAGTATTGATTGGGCTGATTATCCCCTTACTGATTTTTACAAAAAACTCATATCTCTTAAAAAGCGCAACGTAGCCCTATGGAACGGGAATGAAGGTGGAAATATTCAGCCTGTTTCTATATCTCACGATTCATTGGCTATTGCCTATATCCGTCAGAAGGATACTCAGAAAGTGTTGGTAGTGCTCAATTTATCAGCAAAGCAACTAAATATAAATCTTAAATCAGACGATATGGCTGGAGAGTACACTGAACTATTTACAGGCACTTTACGCTCGTTCGGGAAGAAAGAAAAGCTTGTCTTAAAACCATGGGAATACCTGGTTTTTGAAAAGAGATAGTGAATTAAACGCCGAAACCGCCAGAACGCATTGAAAATAATAAATTGCGTCCTGGCGGCTTTGCGTTCTTTATAAATTGTCTTTTATTCAAACAGTCCCTCGTCTCTTATCAGCATCAGTATTGCCGAATGAGGAACTATAACGTATTTTTCGTTGTTAAATTCAATTTCCCAGCTGGTGCTTTGCAGGTAAATGGCTAAATCTCCTTCATTGGGCTGTAAGGGTACGTATCTTACGTTCTCGTTCTTGTTTTTCCAAACTTCATCTTCTTCTGCAATAGCCGGAATAGGGTATCCAGGCCCTACTTTAACTACATAGCCGCTTTGTATTTTTTCTTTTTCCTGTACTCCAGGAGGTAAAAGTAATCCGCCTTTGGTTCTATCCAAGGGGCTTTTGGGCTTGATAAGGACTCTATCGCCTACCATTATGAATTTGCTGATATCCTGCGCACCTATTTCTATTGACATGATTGAATTTTTGTGCAAATATAAAATCCTTTGAATTAATTTTAAGTTTGTTTGGCGTTTTATACTCCAGCATTAACATGGTTTTAATTTTAGGCTAATTCCGCTTTAATCTATGACACGTAATTTCGTTGAAAATTTTAGTTATGTCAGACAATATAAAAAAGATAGATTGGGCATTTGTAGTTATTCGGGTGTTTGTAATTGCGGTAATTGCTGGGCTGATTTATTTAGCAGCATCTATGATTTAGGTATTATCGGCACTATAAGGCCTGATGGTAAATTGGCCGCGGATTCCTATCCTGTCACCGGTAATAATCAGGACGGATAGAATTTCCTTAAATGATTCTGCAAGCTTTAATGCGTGTTCTATATCTTCAATGGTCTTTACTTCATTTCCGAAGCGGGTTGCAAGCGAGTCAGCAATAGCTGTGTCCATGCAGGCAATCATCACAGCATCAGCTTTTCCGAAACTAAGCGAATGGCCAACCGTTCCAGACGATGTACACAAGCCAAGCGGGCTCATCTCATGAGGTATAGTTACCGCTATCTTGTTCGATAGCGGCGAATTTCCTGCATATACCAGTATGTCGATATCTTTCTTGATGAAAATAAAGAGATCTCCGCCATTTTCGACAATTATTTCCTCAATATTAAAATGCTTGATAACAGCATTCCCAATAACTTCAGAGAAAAGACCAGCAACAGCGCTCATGGGGCCAATTCCTGCAACAGTGGAAGCAATAATCATGCGTCTTACTTCCTGTGGAGCGCTTAAATCATCTGGTATTGGAACTAATGAATGGAGAAATTGCTCATTTTTACTGATATATTCATCAAGAACATTTCGCAATCCCTTAATTTGCTCTAATATGAACGAGGGGATTGCTGGATTATAAGAAGCCCTGTCTACTGCGATCCATAAATCAGTTTCAAGCCATTCTACCTGGAATGTTGTAAAACGCGTGCTATCTACTATCTTACGGTACCAGCGGGGTTCGTACATGCTACTCTGTAAAGTCCATCTCAAATAAACCAAGTGGGCAGGCCTTGATACACAAGCCACAGGCTACGCAGTTTTCAGCAAAGAATTTTACTTTCCAGTTCTTTTTGTCCATTACCAGTGCTTCCGAAAAACACACAGCAGTGCAGGCTCCGCAATGTACACAAATGTCTTTTATCCATTTTACGCGTTTTAAAACAGATACACATTTGATATTCTGGTTTTTTAAATATTCTATAGCTGGCTCAACGGCTGTGTTTTCACCTGTAATTTCTACCAATAGGTTGCCTTCTTTGCCTGGGTTGATATCGGCTTTGAGAATGCTTACCGGCAAGTCAAATTTCTTTACCAGGTTGTAAATTATGGGTTCTGTAACAGAGCCCGCCGGAAAGGTTAGGAAATATCTTTTCTTCATGATTACCGGATAATTAAAGGTTGAACTGACGAGTGTTGCGGAAACATTTTTACGGGTTCCGACAATTGAAACTCGTTTTTCATTATCCATTCTTTCAGGATCTGGGCAATTTCGCGTGCTTTAAGCATACTCGACAGCGGCGCTGTGCGTAATTGTTTTCCGTTAAACTCGATGGATCCCGATTGCAGTTGGGCATAGTTAACTTTTGCCAACGCCGGATGATCAGGTATTCCGTAGTCAACAATATGGGTCTCTATGTGTTCGTTTGTAATAGAAAGCCTTCGGGCCATATCTTCGTCCAAAACCGGTATGGGTATTCCGATACCAATGAATATGGAAACACCATATTTTTCGAAATATGCAGCTCTAAGGAATTGAGTGCTCATATCTTTAGCGTTCCCTATTACTGCAAGGGTTGTAGCATTGCTTGTTGGTATATCGTATTCGTTTCGGGGCTTACTTGTATTAAACTGGGTCCCATTCCAGGCCACAAAACCTTCAGCTCCGGCTAAAAAAATACGAGTCCCTATTCCTATGGTTCGCAGCAAGGGGTCGTTTAGTAAAGGGCTTAATTCGCCCGATGTGGAGTAGGTAAGGTTACCAAAATTTGGTAACAACGAACCCATGTAGGTATACTTTATCTTATTGGTAGAGTTAACGGCTGCTGCATAATTCTGATATGCATTACGCGGGTTAAACATGTAGAATTCGTTAACCGTATCCTTGTTTATCTTAGTTTCTATCTCTTTGCGGGGATAGCAATCCGTTCCCTTTCCTGTAGCCTTAAGGGTTATATCTTTACCTGCAATGAGTTCTTCAATAATATGAGCACCTCCATAGCGTTCGTTGTACGGACTTACCTCTGTAGCTCCGATATAGGCATCTACGGCTGCTACACCCGAGCATACAGGTACATCGTTGAGGGTTACTTTTTCCATACGAATAGGGGGCTGAGAATGCCCGAAGTTGATAAATGCACCCGACGAGCACATAGGGCCGAAGGTAGCAGTGGTAACTACATCAACTTTTTTTACCAGTTCATCTGGTGTGCATTCTTTTGCGAGGCGCTTAAATTCTTCAGCTGTTAAAACAACGGCTTCTCCCTTCGAAATTTTCTCGTTTATTTCGGAAAAACTCTTTGTTTGACTCATTTTTATGAAAATAGAATTACGACTTTCGGTTAGTTATAAGCACGCAAAAGTATTTAAAAATGAAGATTAATGAAACGGAATGCTAGTTTATTTTTATCGATTGAACGTGCCCCAATTGATTAATTTGTTCAATAACTTGCGAAACATTAGTTCTTTCCGAGATTTTAGTCATATATTTTATTTCGGAGTGGTTCGGAGTGGTTGAAATGCTGAAATCGGTAATTTCAATATGAGCCCTTTTCAGGATGGCGGTTATCTCGTTATCGGGAATATTGCCCTGCGAAAGGCTTATTTCTAATGTTTTGAGGTGAATTTGAGGAAATATCCGGTTTTCTATTTTGTCTAGCACGATGAGTGTAAACAGCGAAATCACTACGGTTAGTGAAGCGATTAAATATAAACCTGCGCCAATACATAATCCCACGCCCGATATAAGCCAAATGGACGCAGCAGTAGTTAATCCCCTGATATTTGATCCTAGACGAATGATCGCTCCTGCTCCAAGGAAACCTATTCCTGAAACTACCTGTGCCGCAATACGTCCGGGGTCACCATTTTTGAAGTTAAAGTATTCCTGCGGTATATAAATGGATACAATCATAAGCAACGTAGCACCAACGCAAATAAGTATGTGGGTGCGAAAGCCGGCAGGCTGTTTGTGGCGTTCGCGATTTAAGCCCACCAAGCCTCCTGCAATCATGCTAAAAATTAGCTTAATAGCGGCTGACTCAAAGCTTACTACCGGCGAATCGATAAGTTCTATTATTGAATCCACGATAAATACTTGTTTTTGGGTTAGTGATTTGTACAGAGGCTTACGTAGTTTCGGACAAACAATTTTGAAACTACGTAAACCTACAACATCCTTGTTTTACAATTGTTTTGGTTGTTGCTGCGATTAAAACAACCCCTTGCTTCTGCCTCTTCCGGATCCTCCTCCGAGTAATCCACCAAGTAAGCCGCGTACAAGCTGCTTCCCAAGGGTATTGCCAATTTCGCGGGTTACCGTTCTTCCGGCATATTTGGTCAATTCACCAAGGATGCCTCCTCCTAAGCTTCCTGAACTCTTGTTTTCGCGTTGCTGTTGCTTTTCGAGCTTTTCCTGCTGTTTCTGTTCTTCCAAGGCATGCTTTTCAGCTTCTTGCTCGTTCATGCGCTTCTGGAGGATTTCAAATGCTGATTCGCGGTCAATCGCTTTATCATAAACACCTGAAACCAGAGAGGATTGAATAACCTTCTTTCGTTCGTCCGGAGTAATAGGACCGATTTGGGCTTGTGGTGGAACTATTTTTGCCCTTTCTACAATGCCTGGAATACCTTTTTCATCGAGGAATGATACCAAAGCCTCACCAACACCTAGCTCTGTTATGGCCTCTTCAACCTTAAACTTGGGATTAGCCCGGAAAGTTTCGGCTGCCGATTTAACTGCTTTCTGATCTTTTGGAGTAAAAGCCCGCAATGCATGTTGTACACGGTTTCCTAGCTGTCCAAGCACTGTTTCCGGTACATCCAGCGGATTTTGTGTTACAAAGTAGATACCTACCCCTTTGGAGCGGATCAAACGTACTACTTGTTCTATTTTTTCGAGCAAAGCTTTGGGAGCCTCGTTGAAAAGCAAGTGTGCTTCGTCAAAGAAGAAGATAAGTTTTGGCTTTTCCAGGTCACCAGCCTCCGGCAATTGTTCAAAAAGCTCGGACAAAAGCCAGAGAAGGAATGTAGCGTATGTGCGGGGCGCATTCATTAATTTATCGGATGCAAGCACATTAATCACTCCTTTTCCTTTACTATCGGTTTGTATAAAGTCCATGATGTCGAGGGCAGGTTCGCCAAAGAAATTGTTGGCACCTTCCTGCTCCAGTGCAAGTAAACCGCGCTGTATAGCACCTATACTCGCTGGAGAAATGTTACCGTAGTCGGTTGTGAACTTTTCGCGGTTTTCGCCGGCAAATTCAACGATTTTCCGGAGGTCTTTCATATCCAGCAGGAGCAAGCCATTGTCATCTGCTATTTTGAAAACGAGAGACAGAACGCCACTTTGAACTTCATTTAAATTTAAAAGACGGCTCAGGAGCAGCGGTCCCATTTCCGAAATGGTTGTACGTAAGGGGTGCCCTTGTTCTCCGTAAATATCCCAAAAGCAAACCGGGAAACTGCTATGTGTATAATCGGAAAGCCCCAATTCTTTTACCCTGTCGGTTATTTTGGGGTTGTCAGTTCCTTCTTTTGAAACACCTGAGAAATCGCCTTTAACGTCGGTTACAAATACGGGAACGCCCATATTACTGAAAGTTTCGGCCATTACCTGAAGGGTAACAGTCTTTCCTGTACCTGTTGCGCCAGCTATTAACCCGTGGCGGTTAGCCATTTTAGGTACCAAATGAATGAATTTGTCGGATTTTGCGATGAGTGGTAAACCTGATGCGTCTATCATAATATGAATGTTTTAAAAGGTATCTGTTTAAATTTACTGATTATTGCTGAAATTAAAAAGTTATGGTAAATGTAGTTCCTTTCTCTGGTTCAGATGATGCCGTAATTGAGCCATTGTGCAACCTTATAATTTGCTTGGAAAGGCTAAGTCCGATTCCCGAACCTGTTGGTTTTGTAGTAAAGAAGGGAATGAATATTTTGTCGATCACTTCTTTCAGGATGCCTACGCCGTTGTCAATCACTTGGATGGTAACACGTCCACGTTTATTGAAAAATGCTTTCACTTCAATCGTGGGCGAAGGCCTTCCTTCAACTGCATGGATTGCATTTTTCAGAAGATTGATCAGCACTTGCTCTATCAATTGCTCGTCGAGCGAAATCTCTATATTTTCAGGTACTACAGAGATGCTGAATGCTATATTGTATTTCTTCATCTCATCTTCCATCAACGGCTCAATATTTTTTAACAATGTTTTTAAAGATGAGATCTTGAAGATAGGTTTCGGTATTTTTGTGAGGTTTCTGTAAGTATTTACGAAATGTAAAAGTCCTGTACTTCGCCTGTTAATGGTTTGGATGGCCTGTTGCATTTCTTCAATCGATTCTTTGTCCATCGCTTCATCCGATTGCTTGAGCATCAATTCTATGGTTGAAGAAATAGAGGCGATAGGTGTAATGGAATTCATGATTTCGTGCGTTAATACACGGATAAGCTTTTGCCAGGCCTCTGTTTCCTGCTCTTCCAGTACATTCTGAATGTTCTTAATGGTAGCAAGTGTAATCTGCTTGGTTTTTATCTTTAGCTCGGTGGCATACACAGCCAGTTGCAATATATCGTCTTCGTCCTGGACTTTAACCAGCGCATTTTGTCCGGCTTTAATATTTATCAACGTGTCAACAAGCTCTTTGCTCAAGGTTTCCAGCGCATGCACATTCTTCAATGAGTTGATCTGAAAGAGTTTTTTGGCTGCCTTGTTTACCATTTCCACTTCGCCATCCTTGGTGTAGGCAATAATACTCACATCAATGTTTTGTACTATGCTTTGCAGATAATGGAAATGCTCTTCTTTCTCGGAACGAACCTGCTGGAAGTCACGTATTACATCGTTAAACGCCTTGTTCAACTCGTCGAACGATGCGCCGTAGCCTTCGTTCTGAAAGGTTCGGGTAAATTCGGAGAACCTGATGGATTCGAGAAAGCCTGCCAGGTCGCGGTTTGTTTTGTTAATGTACCGGATTAGCGAAACAACCTGAAAAATAGCAAAAATACCAATAAGAACAGGGGTTATAATATACTTGGGGTACAACAAGTAATAAAATACCAAAAAAATGGATAAGGTCAATAGTATAACCCTGAAAATACTATTTAAATAAAAATTCTTAAAGGTCATATTTTTCCATTCTTCGGTAAAGAGAGGTCCTTGTAATACCCAATTCCTGAGCTGCCTGCGATATGTTGCCCTGGTTCTGCTTCAGGACTTTCATAATAATTTGCTTTTCCACTTCGTCTAAATTGTATGTATTCAACTCGACTTCGTTGGATTTACTGGTCTGAGATGAGAGAATAAAGTCATCGGGCTGTAGAATGTCAGTATCTGTCATAATAATGGCACGTTCTATGGCATGCTGTAATTCTCGTACATTGCCCGGCCAGCTGTATTGATTAAGTTTTTTTATGGCAGTGGTTGAAATCCCTTTAATAGATTTCTTATACTTTTTTGTGTAAACCTTGGTGTAATGGTTTGCGAGCAGTGTAATATCGCCAGTCCGCTCGCGTAAAGGGGGCAAATGAATTTCTACTGTATTTACGCGGTATAATAAGTCCTGACGGAAGGAGTTATCGCTAACCATTTGATGAATATTGTTGTTGGTCGCGCAAATCAACCGAACATCTATAGGTTTGGACTTTGTAGCGCCAACCCTTGTAACTTCGCGGCGTTCGAGAACAGTTAACAGCTTGGTTTGAAATTGCATGGAGAGGTTACCTATTTCATCGAGGAACAGTGTACCTCCGGAAGCTACTTCAAATCGTCCGGGCTTGTCCTTCTTGGCATCGGTAAAAGCGCCTTTTTCGTAACCAAAGAGTTCGCTTTCGAACAGCGATTCGGTAATGGAACCCAGATCGACACTAATAAATACCTCGTCGTTACGCTTCGAATTGCGGTGTAAGGCACGCGCTACAAGCTCTTTGCCAGTACCATTTTCCCCAAGTATTAGCACATTGGCATCTGTAGCTGCTACTTTTTGTATGGTAGCAAATACTTTCTGCATTTCAGGCGAGGCTCCAATAAAATCGGCAAATGGCTGATCCATTACAGCACTAAGTTCTTTCTGTTTGCTGCGCAGGTTGTCGTTTTCGCGACGTGATTTACGTAATTTTATAGATGAGGAAATAGTTGCCAGTAATTTTTCGTTCTGCCATGGCTTTAATACAAAGTCTGTAGCTCCAGCCTTGATGGCTTTTACAGCTTTTTCGGCATCTCCATAAGCTGTAATAAATACAACTACAGCATCAGCGTCGATTTCAAGAATTTTACCCAGCCAATCGAAACCTTCCTGGCCACTAATGGCGTCTTTGGTAAAGTTCATGTCGAGTAATATTACATCGAACTCATCTTTGGCCATCGCTTCAGGAATCTTGTGTGGATCGCTCAATGTTACAATGGATTCCGCATGGTTCTTGAGCAAAAGTTTTAGGGCAAACAGAATATCTTCGTTATCGTCTACAGCAAGAATTTTACCGAATTTAGATGTCATGGGGTAAATAGTTTAGTTTTAAATTCCATACCAAAGATATAAATTGTCCGAATTCGAACGATCTCTGTCCGATATTTATACAAATTTCCGTCACTTTTTTTACTTTACATTTAAATAATCTATTGGTAAATAGAGTATTGCTCGCTTAGGCATGTTATTTGATTCACCAGAATACAAAAAATATATTTGTTTTTATGAGTGGAATGGATCGACAAATCGAACGCAAGCACCCTTTTACAAAAAAGGTTATTACCTATTCAGTTATAGGAATCGTTGTTGTATCTGTTATTTTGGTTTTTGCATTCAGCGATAAGAGCCTTAAATTAAATGTTTCATCGGATAAAATAGAGATAGACACCGTTAAAAACGGGTTATTTCTCGATTATATCTCAGTTATTGGAGCAGTAGAGCCTATCCGGACAATTTACATTGATGCAACGGAAGGTGGGCAGGTTAATTCGATTCTTCTGGACGAGGGAACCATGGTGAAAAAGGGCGATTTAATTATGAAGCTTACCAACACCAACTTGTTGCTTGATATTTTGAACCGCGAGGCAAACTTGGCTGAACAGGAGAACCTTTTGCGAACCAACCGGTTGCAGATGGAACAGAACAAGTTGAGCATAAAATCGCAGATTATTGAGGTTAAATATCAGTTGAAAAAATACGAGCGTAACTTCCATAGCAATGAACTTCTCTTTAAAGACCAGCACATTTCGCGCGAGGAATTTGAAGTGTCGAAGGAAAACTATGAATTTACCCGCGATCGTTTTGAATTACTATTGAAAACACAGCAGCAGGATTCACTCTTCAGATCTTTGGCTATTAATCAGTTGGAAAGCTCTGTAGGGCGCATGCAGGACAATATAAAACTTATACGCCAAAAGCTAAATAGTTTAGATGTTTGTGCACCTTACGATGGCCAGTTGGCGCTTATTATGCCCGAAATTGGAGAATCGATGTCGGTAGGTCAGCGATTGGCGCAGATTAATATACTTGATGCTTACAAAATGCGCGTAGAAGTTGATGAACATTATATTACCCGTGTTACGAAGGGCTTAAAAGGTGAGTTTGAATTTGCAGATAAAGTTTATGCATTGAAATTAACCAAGCTATTTCCTGAAGTTAAAGATGGTCGCTTTATTGTAGAAATGGAATTTGAAAAAGAGGTTCCTCCACAAATTAAGATAGGCCAAACTGCACGCATCAGGCTCGAATTGGGCGAGTCAAAGCAAGCTGTTCTTATTCCTCGTGGGGCTTTTTATCAAAATACCGGAGGCCAGTGGATATTTGTTCTGGATAAAAACCATAATATTGCATACCGTAAGAATATTAAGATTGGCAGACAAAACCCAATGTTCTACGAAGTACTGGATGGCCTTGAGCCAGGCGAAATGGTTATTGTTTCGGGATACGATACCTATGGCGATGCCGCAAAATTAATATTGAAAAATTAACTAACGATAAATTATTTAAAATGAAACGATTGGTAGGAGTTCTGTTTTTTACCTTAGCATTATTAAGTGGAACATTTGCACAAAAACAATGGACGTTGCAGGAATGTATTCAATATGCATTGGATAATAATATACAGATTAAACGACAGGAGTTACAGACAAAGGTAAACAAGAAGGATTATCAGCAATCTCAATATAATATGCTGCCGTCGGTCGGAGGTAGTGTGAATCACAGATGGTCCAGCGGACGAAATTTCAATCAGGCTACTGGAACGGTTTATGAAGGAAGTGATATGTCGGATAATTTTTCTATATCTGCGGAAGCTGTTCTTTTTAGCGGATTTCAGATGAAAAATACTTTGGTTAAGAATAAATATATTCTTGAAAAGAGTTTGCAAGATTATCAAAAGTTTAAAAATGACATCAGTCTTCAAATAGCAACTGTTTTTTTACAGATTCTTTTTAACCAGGAAGCTCTTGCTATTGCTGAAAGCCAATTACAAGTAACCAGTTTGCAGGTTGAAAAAACCGAGCGATTGGTAGAAGCTGGCAATAAACCCAAAGGTGAGTTATTTCAAATTCAGGCACAGGAAGCAAACGAAAAGTATAATGTTATCAATGCGAAAAATAACCTGAATATTTCTTTGTTAACTTTAGCCCAGTTATTAGAATTACCGAGTACCGATGGTTTTTCAATTATAAGTCCCGATTCGATTGAGATCAGCCATACAAATGTTCTTTCAGGAGTAAACGAAATTTATACAGCCGCCGAATCTAATTTTCCTGAGATAAAAAGTGCGAATTTCAACCTTAAAAGTCGCGAAAAGGATTTAGACATTGCTAGAGGCGGGTTTTATCCGTACCTTAGTGCTTCAGCTGGTTATAATGCTTCGTATTACAGGAGTGTCAAAATGGATGGTAAAACTATTCCTCTTTTTGATCAGTTAAAGGACAATAATAACAAATTCATTGGGTTTAATTTATCTATTCCGATTTTCAGCAAATTTCAAACCCGCACCAGTGTAAGTAAGGCAAAAATTGGTATTTTGGACGCTGAGTACAACCTCAATCAGGCCAAGAAAGACCTCTACCAGGAAATCCAAAAAGCACATGCCGATGCTTCTGCTGCTTTTGAACGGTACAATGCAGCTAGCGAAGCAATTATTTCAAATGAAGAATCATTCAAATATATTCAGCAAAAGTATGATTTGGGCATCGTAAATTCTGTAGATTACAATATCGCCAAAAACGATTTGCTTAAAGCTAAATCGAATTATATACAAGCCAAGTATGAGTATGTTTTTAAAACAAAAGTACTTGACTTCTATAAGGGATTACCCATTGTATTATAAGAAAAAGTGTTAAAGAGTTAGAGTTAGTTAGTATAGTAGTCAGTTAGCATGTTGTAAATGATTGGGTCCCGGGAAACCGGGACTTTTTTGTTGTTAGTCATATTGTAATTATCTAATTACTAATATGGTTCCGTTTTAATTTTTATCTTTAACGCCGAAAAATCAAACTATTTACCCGGAACTTTCACATTGTCATGCAATTAATTAGTGTGAAGGCTCCAATATTTAACTAAAACCTTATATATGAAAAAATTAAAACTTGCACTCATTGTACTATTCTTCCCTGCAATGGCTTTTTGTCAGGTATTTAATACAGCATCCACATTAGCTCCGGGAAAGTTTTCGCTGGGCGTCAATCCGGTGGTATACGACAACGATTTTGGCCTGTTTCTGCATGGTGGTGTAGGAATTAAGCCAGGGGTTGATTTGGCTATGCGTTACGGTTTCCTGGAAGGCGAGGATTATTTTGGTGCTGATATCGAATGGCGATTGTTAGGAGGCGGTAAACCTGGTATTTCATTGATAACTGGTGCGCATAAATACTGGAGAGGCGGGCTTGATCTGGGTTTAAATATATCCTTCCCAATTACATCAGGAGTATCGCTTTATACTGGACTCGATATGGATATCAACTTTTGGCCCGATAATACCATTGTTCCTGTATGGCTCCCTGTAGGCGTTGAAATACCTCTTAAGAGCAATATATCCTTTATGTTCGAAGCTGAAATACCTTTGAGCGACGAGGCTCGCAGTATATTTGGCGGGGGGCTGGCCTTTTATTTCTAGTTAATTTTCTTTTCTAACCCAATAAACGGAACAAATTGCAAAGGCAGGTGAGCTTCACCTGCTTTTTTATACGATAAAGTATTCGTTAGGTCAATTACAGGCTTATTATTTGCAAATACTTTAATCCGGATCGAATCAAAACCTTTTTCTTTGGCGTATCGCTCTGCAAAATGGATTAATTCGTTCTCTATTCCCTTTCCTGTCCATTTAGGGTGAATCGATAAACGATTTATTTGCAGGGCTTTATTTTTCTCTATCCAGTCGATATCATGAGTATCGTTCTCCGGATTGTCAGATAGTACGGCTAATCCAACGCTGATATGGTTCGATTTTATTATAAATACATTGCCCTCGTCAATTTCATCTTCAATATGAGGAATCATCGGGTCCCAATAAATATATCCTGATGTAAGTTCGTATACGCATACCTGCAATAGATATAAAACCTCAATTAACTCGTATCGCCTTGCTTGTATAATTTCCATCTTAACTTCCCGCTTCAGAAATCTATATTGTGTTGAATATTCACCAAAGTTAAAACTTTTCAGGAATCAACATGTTTTTCATGTTTACTTTTTTTGGAGAAACGTGTAATAAAATGGTTTGCATCATGGTTTTTGTAAATAGCGTAGTTGGCAAAAATGCATCATTCATTTGAAAAAATTTATGTAGGTTTGAAAAGTAAAACATGGATCATGCGTGTCAGTTATATTATTTGTTTTTTATGTTTTGTCTTCGTTTTTTCCTGTCAAAAGGAGAATTTCAGAACGGATGATGAAATTGTTGTTCATTTCTCGGCAGATACCGTCTCGTTTGATACCCTATTCACTAATATCCGGAGCATTACAAAACGCTTAATGGTGTATAACCCGTATAAAGAATCGGTTAAGATTAGTTCCATACGGTTAGCTCGCAATGAGAATTCTCCATTTATATTAAATGTCAATGGCTTAAGTGGAAAGCAAATTGGCGATATAATCATTCGTCCTGAGGATAGTTTGTATGTTTTTATTCAGTCCTATCTTCCGGAGAATGGGATTGATGCTCCTTTACTTATAAAAGACTCTATTGTGTTTGAGATGAATCAAACTGCTCAGAATGTAAAGGTAATTGCATACGCTCAGGATGTTCATGTTTTTAATAATGCATCGATTAAAACACAAGCGTGGTCAGGTATGAAGCCCTATTTAATTATGGGAACGCTTACGGTTGATTCATTAGAAACACTAACGGTTACCGAGGGTGTTGTTGTTTATATGCACCGAGGCGCTAATATACTTGTAAATGGCCAGATGAATGTAACCGGAACTTTTGACAAACCTGTAACATTCAGTAGCGATCGGTTAGAAGAGGATTATAAGGACGTTCCCGGCCAATGGGGTGGTATTTACATTCAACCTGGCAATACAAGCCACAAGTTTATTTGGTCGGTAATTAAGAATGGTACAACGGGATTGCAAATAGGGAGTCCGGAAAGATTGAATGATTTGATGCCCTCATTGGAACTGAAGAATACGATTATTCAAAGCATGGCATACGGATGTTTGCTGGCTTATCACGCAAAAATTGATGCAGGTAATTGCCTTATTGCAAATGCCAAGACTTACACCTGCTATCTGTCTGCCGGTGGGCAATACCAGTTTTATCACACCACCTTTGCCAACTATTACAGTGTTTACGATAGCCGCGATTTTTATAATCCCACGCTTTACCTGTCGAATTACGAAAATGATAATACAGGAGTTCTGAAGGTGTTTGATTTAACCAGTACATTTTTCAGAAACTCTATTATTTACGGTACTTCTGCCAACGAAGTTGAACTCAAATCAAAGCAAGATAAAACATTTGATATATTGTTTGAAAATTGTCTGATCCGCAAAGCGCAGGACAATTCAGCTTATTTTAAAAGCATTACCTGGAACAAAGATCCCAAGTTTAAGGATTATGAAAAACTGAACTTTGAGCTCGATACCTTATCCAATGCCAAAGACATTGCTGATCCTAGCTGGGCTGGTTATTTTCCCAGGGATTTGAAGAATCGCCCACGGCTAAGTGATGGAAAACCCGATTTGGGTGCTTACGAACGAATTGAAAGCAAATAGTATGAAGGTTTTTATTTTTATGGCTTTTCTCTTCATTCTTCTCCCATCGCATGCGCAGGAGAGAGGGGTGGTGCGTGCCATGTTTTATAATGTGGAGAACCTGTTTGATACCAAAGACGATAAGTCTGTTAATGACAATGAATTTACTCCTACAGGCCGATTCAACTGGTCCAGACAGAGATACGAAGCTAAATTAACAGCAATTTATAAGGTGATTATTGCCATTGGCGAGGTTCAGCCGCCTGAAATTATTGGTCTTGGTGAAGTGGAGAATAAACAGGTACTGGTAGACCTTATATCCCAAACACCTTTACATAAGTATCCATACCAGATTGTGCATCATGACTCGCCTGATCCCCGAGGAATCGATGTGGCTTTTCTCTACCGAACTGATAAACTCAGGTTGGTAGAGAATAAACCGATTCCCATTAACTTTCCTCAAAAGTTTAAGGATCATAAAACCAGGAATATTCTTAAGGCCACCTTTGTTTTTGGTACCGATACCTTATATGCCTTTGTAAACCATTGGCCTTCGCGCAGGGCAGGGGAGAAGGAGTCTGAATTCTTCCGGGTTTTTGTTGCCCAACAATTGAAAGCGCAGGTAGATTCTGTGTTGGCGTTGAATGCTAAGGCAAAGATTCTTATTATGGGCGATTTGAATGACGAGCCGCACGATAAAAGCGTAACAGAAGGACTTGGTGCATTATCAGTGTCTAAGAGTATCGTAAATTCAGAGCTTTACAATCTTTCAACTCATTATAATAATCCCAAAAAGATAGGAACTCATCGATTCAGAGCCAAATGGGAAATTTTCGACCAAATTATCGTTTCTGGCAACTTGTTAAACAGCCGCAAAGGCTTGTACTGCACGAAGGAAAGTGGATCAATTTTTTCTGCTGATTTTCTGCTTCAACCGGATGAACGAAATCTTGGATACCGCATGTTTCAAACCTATGCAGGCATGAAATATCTGGGTGGCTACAGCGATCATCTTCCTGTATATATCGACCTCCGGATAAAAGATTAGCAGGTTCTGCTTATTGGAATCCTCCATTTTCAATTGTCAATTCTCCTCAACTCTCCATGGTCAATTGGAATTGTTAATATCTATGATTTTTTTCATTTTTTAATCCCGCCAGTATTTCCCAATTTTGTATCATGGAAAGAAAGTTTATCATTGCATTGACCGAACACCGTATTCTGGGATATATATTTGTGCCTTATCTTGTTGAATTACAGGTGAAATCGGATTATTATATTTTGGTGGAGCGCATTACCAATGATGACATTCGGAAAAGGGCAGGAGAATTTACAGAGGATCAACGTAAAATCGTAAAAACAATCGAGGAATACAGCGATTCCGAAATTGTTAAAGTTTTCTCGAAAAAGAAAGTGGCTAACCAGGAGTTTATTTCCGGGCTTTCTGCTGATTTGCTGAGCAACATGATACGCCCATATATCGAAAGACGACTGATAAAGGTAGTTGAGATACTCAAAAAGTGCGGAATCGATCTCTATTTCAAAGATTCGCCAAAACAAATCTACAGAAACGACTTAATTACAATAGAAGACCAACCTGCTGAGGCTGTATTCAACTTTATACGAACCGAAACAGAATTCAAATATTATCTTTCCGTAAGCCATAAGCATCAGGAGATGAAGCTTACCAACCAACCCGGTATTACGCTGGTAAATGAACCATGTCATTTGGTGCTGAACAATCGATTATTGGTTTTTAACGATATTGATGGTAAGAAACTCAATCCATTCTTCAAGAACGAGTTTGTTATCGTTCCAAAAGCGAGGGAACATGAGTATCTCGAAAAATTTGTAGCCAATACCATAAAGAAATTCAAGGTTAAATGCACAGGCTTTCGTATAGTTGAAGAAAAAACGGAGCTTTCAAAGGTACTTTCGCTCGAAGCCGATCTTGCGTATAAACCCATTTTGAAGTTACTGTTCGATTATGGTAAAAAACGTATATTTCATGCAGGAGAGGCTTGTGAAACCAGCGTTGCGTTGGAAAAACAAAACAACGAATACGTATTTTTCAAGTCAACCCGCGATAAAGAAGGGGAGCAGCAAGCTATCGTCTTTTTGCAATCGCTGGGACTAAAGAACAACAACACGGCTTTTTTCGAAATCGAGCAGATTGCAGATGCTTCAACCGACGAAAATCTTGGAAACCTTGTAAACTGGGTTAATGCTAACGAAAAGGAACTGAAAGCATTTGGCTTTGGAATAAAGCAGGAATTTTACGAAAAGAAATTTTACACCGGGACTATTGAGCTGCAATCGTCGTTCCAAAAGAAGGGCGACTGGTTTGATGTGTATGCCGAGGTATGTATTCAAGGCTTTCATATTCCTTTTATCAAGTTTCGCAAGCACATTATGGACGGCAACAGGGAATATATTTTGCCGAACGGGGAGGTTGTAATCCTGCCTGCCGAATGGTTTGCGAAGTATTCGGATATGTTTTACTTTGGCAAGCAGGAAGGCGATCATTTCCTCTTCCAGAAGTACCATTTGAAGGTATTGCAGGAATCGTTAGGGCAGTTGAATAAGGAATATCTCTCCTCTATGCTTCAGTTGGCCGATACGCACACCGATAGTCACAGTGTTGGTCTGCCTCCCGTTAATGCATCGTTGCGCTCCTACCAGGAAGAAGGCTTTTCATGGATGTACTGGTTGTTTCAGAATAATCTCGGCGCTTGCCTTGCCGACGATATGGGGCTTGGAAAGACCTTGCAAACACTTGTTTTGCTGAAGAAGGTTATGGGCAGTTCCTTAAATGGCAGTTCGAAAGAATTACATGAGACTGGGAATACCATTATTCCTCCTGCTTTGATTGTTCTTCCAGCCTCATTGGTGCATAACTGGTACAACGAAATTCAGAAATTTACTCCCGATTTTAAGGTATTAAAATATGTTGGGATTAATCGTACTGCCGATTTGTCGGAATTCAACAATTACAACATTATTCTTACAACCTATGGAGTGGTACGTAATGAATGCGAGTTGCTAAAGGACTTCGAATTCTTTTATATCATTCTGGACGAGAGCCAGACCATTAAAAACGCCGATTCCAAAATATTTCAGGCCATTACTGAACTGAAAGCACAACATAGAATTGTGCTAACCGGTACACCCATCGAAAACTCGCTTACAGACTTGTGGTCGCAGATCGAATTTATCAATCCTGGCTTGTTGGGGACGTTGGGCTTCTTTCGGCAATATTTTTCCAACCCGATAGAGAAAGAGAACAACGAAGACCGCCGCGATAAGCTTAAACGGCTCATTCAACCGTTTATACTACGCCGTACCAAGCAGGAAGTAGCTACGGATTTGCCGCCAATTACCGAGCAGATAAGACTTTGCAGTATGAGCGATGAGCAAAAGAACTATTACGAGGAGGAAAAATCGAAGGTGCGAAATGAAATCCTTGACAATATCGATCAGTTCGGTGTTGAGAAGAGTTCAATGGTTGTGTTGAACGCACTTATGCGTCTGCGCCAGATTGCCAATCACCCGGTTATGGTAGATAAAGGCTACTCTTCCGATTCAGGAAAGTTCGAGGAAGTATGTGAAAGTATTGATAATATGGTTACCGAGAACCATAAGGTTCTGATATTTTCTTCTTTTGTGAAGCACCTGGAGCTTTTCAAAGATTACTTCGAGAAGAACAATATCCAGTATTCCATGCTTACAGGCGAAACCCGTAACAGGGAAGAGGTGGTTGCCAATTTCCAGAACAACGAAAACAACCGGTTCTTCCTTATTTCATTGAAAGCAGGCGGTGTAGGTCTCAATTTAACGGCTGCTGATTATGTGTTTGTGCTTGATCCCTGGTGGAATCCCGCTGCTGAGATGCAGGCCATCAACCGCGCTCATCGTATCGGACAAACCAATAAGGTGTTTGTATACCGCTTTATATCGGCCGAAACGGTGGAAGAAAAAATTGTAAAGCTACAGGAACGCAAGTCCGAACTGGCTGATGTGTTTATAAACAGCAACAATCCTTTTAAAGCGCTGTCCCGGGAAAATATTCTTGAATTGTTTGAATAATATCTGTGTTTGGATTAGTCAATATTTTTTAGGTAAGCCTTGCTATACACAAAACAGAAAGGTATATTTGGGTTACATAACTAACAATTCAGAACATGGGAATCTTTGATAAATTGCGCGGTGAATTTATTGATATCGTTGAGTGGCTTGATCCTACCAATGATACGATGGTTCATCGGTTTGAGCGTTACCAGAACGAAATTAAATATGGGGCTCAGCTTACAGTCCGAGAAACGCAAAATGCGGTTTTCGTTAACGAAGGAAAGATAGCTGATATCTACCAACCAGGTATGTACACGCTTACAACGCAGAACATGCCTATACTTACCACGCTTAAGGGCTGGAAATACGGCTTCAATAGTCCGTTTAAGGCCGAAGTATACTTTCTTAACACCAAACAATTTACCGATTTAAAGTGGGGCAGTCCAAACCCAATTATGATGCGCGATCCGGAATTCGGACCTATTCGCATCCGGGCTTTTGGTAATTTTGCGATGAAGATTGTTGATCCGGCTAAGTTTGTTCTTACGGTAGTAGGTACAACGGGCGATTTTACAACGGAATCGATACTGGGTCAATTACGGAATATTGCGGTAACCCGGTTTTCCGATGCTGTAGCCGAATCGAAAATTCCGGTGCTTGATATGGCATCGAATCTGAACGAGTTCTCGCTGTTCTGTGAGCAAAAGCTACAACCCGACTTTGCTGAATATGGTATACAATTGGCCAAGTTTCTTGTAGTAAGCATTACATTGCCCGAAGAAGTGGAAAAGGTTCTGGATAAACGCACCAGCATGGGTATTGTTGGCGATATGAATAAGTTTATGCAATTCCAGGCAGCTCAAAGCATGGAAGCAGCTGCTAATAATCCGTCGGATGGAGGCGCATCTTCAGGTATGGGTATGGGAATGGGTTTTGGAATGGCCAATATGATGATGAATAGCTTTAATCAGACGCAGAATCAGGGTACTGCATCAGTACCTCCGCCAATTCCAGGCGCTGTGAAGTTTTTTGTGGCTGTTAATGGACAGCAATCCGGCCCTTTCGATCTGAATGCACTGAAACAAATGGCCTCTCAGAATCAGATAACGCGAGATACGCTGGTTTGGAAAGAAGGCATGGCCAATTGGGCTGTAGCAGGTTCTGTTAGCGAATTAAGCAGTATTTTTGGTTCTGTACCTCCTCCAATTCCACAGGCTTAGCCGATTGAAGTTATGGATGATCTTAATTTAGCTGAGAAAACACATCAGCAGGAGCTGGTGTGTAAGAATTGCGGCGCTAAACTTGTGTTTGCGCCCGGCACAAAGAGTCTGAGCTGCGAATATTGTGGCACCCAGAACGAAATACAGGTAAAGGATGAGGAAATAAAGGAACTCGACCTTTTGTCCTACCTTGATAATCTCACACAGCAAACACCCACCATTGAGATACTTACAGTAAAGTGTGATTCCTGTAGTGCGCAAACTACCTTCGATAAGAATGTGGTAAGCAACTTTTGTGCTTTCTGCGGAAGTCCTATCGTGGTTAAGGATGCCACTATCAATACAGTTTTTAAACCAAAGGGAATATTGCCATTCGCAGTAGATAAGAAAAGTGCTGAACAATCCTATATTACCTGGTTGGGAAAAATCTGGTGGGCGCCGTTTGGCTTCAAAAAACAAGTACAATCGAATGAGAAGCTTACCGGAATGTACATTCCATATTGGACGTACGATGCTGATACAAACTCCGACTATACAGGGCAACGCGGTATAGATTATACGGTCATGGAAACGTATACCACAACAGAGAATGGTAAGACCGTAACACGCCAACGCCCGGTTACACGAACAAACTGGACGTTTGTAGCAGGCAATGTACGTCATTTCTTCGATGATGTATTGGTGATTGCCAGTAACACATTGCCAAGGGCTAAAACAGAAAAACTGGAACCCTGGGATTTAAGCAATCTCGTTCCTTTCGATGAAGCGTACATCAGTGGCTTCCGCACCGAATGCTACCAGGTTGATTTGAAAGATGGGCTTGGGTATGCGAAGAAGAGAATGGTTCCGGTGATTGAACAACTTATTTGCCAGGACATCGGTGGCGATCATCAGCGCATATCGTCCGTAGATACTGAGTATTCCGGGCTTACATTCAAACATATTCTGTTGCCCTTGTGGATTAGTGCCTATCGCTACAAAAATAAATCGTACCGGTACCTTATTAATGGCCACACCGGCGAGGTACAAGGTGAATATCCTGTAAGTGTTATTAAGATCATTATGGCAGTAGCTGCTGTTGGTGCTTTAATTTTTGCGATCGTTCAGGCTGCTGGTTAATTAGGAGCTTCGTAGTGGCTTAGTCAGAAGACAATGCCTAGCGGATCGGATGGGTTAGGCAGGAGTGAAGCACATCTAAGAACTGTCATTCCGGCGAAGGCCGGAATCCATATCCTACGAAGCTTTTACGGATTCCGGCCTTCGCCGGAATGACAAACGGGTCTGGATTTAACGTTTTTACTTCACACTCAATCCCAGTTCTTCCCCCTTTTTCAGCATAAACTCATACGCTGCCTCATAGGTGTTAGGAATTACACCATCGAGAATAGCATCCTTAATCGCCGTTTTGATAATTCCAACTTCCTTGGACGGGCTAATACCAAATGTTTTGGTAATGTCATCGCCGGTTACCGGAGGCTGGAAGTTGCGTATCGAATCTTTCTCCTCTAAATCCTTTAGCTTTTGCCGCACCAACTCAAAGTTGGACATGTATTTCGAAACTTTTGAAGCTATACCCGAGGTTATATCGGCTTCGCAGAGGGTCATCAAATCGTCAATGTCTTCTCCCGCGTCAAACAGGAGGCGGCGTACGGCTGAATCAGTAACAATCTCTTCGGCGAGCACAATAGGCCTAAGATGCAGCAATACCAATTTCTGAACATACTTCATTTTCTCATTCAATGGTAGTTTCAGTGAGCGGAAGATTTCGGGTATCATCTTAGCACCCAGGAATTCATGGCCGTGAAAAGTCCATCCTTGCTTAGGTACAAATTTCTTGGTTTGCGGCTTGGCTATGTCGTGTAAAAGGGCAGCCCACCTGAGCCACAGGTTATTGGTTTTAGGGCATATGTTATCCAGCACTTTTAGACTGTGGATAAAATTATCCTTGTGCGCTTTGCCATTTACCACATCAACACCTTTCAGTAAGGTCAATTCAGGGAAGAAGACCTCGAGAAGACCTGTATCATCCAGCATATAAATGCCTTTGGATGGCCACTGTGCCAGCATAATCTTGTTTACTTCGTCGATGATGCGTTCTTTCGAAACGATATTGAGGCGTTCCTTGTTGCGCTTTATGGATTCATAGGTAGCTTCTTCAATAGAGAAGTTCAACTGCGTTGCAAATCGTATAGCCCGTATCATCCGCAATGGGTCGTCGGAGAAAGTGGTGTCTGGACTAAGGGGTGTACGTATGATCTTGTCTTCGATATCCTGAATACCGCCAAATGGATCGACCAATTGTCCATAATTGTTCTTGCTCAGGCTAATGGCTAAAGCATTAATGGTAAAGTCGCGCCGGTCCTGGTCATCCTTTAAGGTACCATTTTCAACGGTAGGTTTACGCGAGTTTGCACGGTACGATTCTTTTCGGGCGCCGATGAACTCTATCTCATAGTCCTGGTATTTGAACATGGCTGTGCCAAAGTTCTTGAAAACCGTTACGGGAATGTCGTTCGATATGGATTTTGCCGTTTGCGTGGCTAATTCAATGCCGTTGCCAATAACCACCACATCAATGTCGTGCGATGGTCTGCCAATGATCGCATCCCTTACAAATCCTCCTATTACATATACTTCCAGGTTGTTTTTTTCTGCGATGAGCGCTATTTTCTTAAAAATGGGATGCTTTAAACTATGTTGCATATTTAATGTGACATTTTCTAACTAAAACATGACAAAATTACGATTTTAATTGTTGTATAAGGAGATGATCCAATTTTTGGAATAATATTAAAAAAATACATTAAATAATATATTGATAATTAGGTGTATTTTGAAACGAGAAACATATTTTGAAAAATTATGGAACAATATTTGTATGTAAATATGTAAATATTGACATATTTTTATTACATTTGTAACAAATAAAAAAATAATAACATGGTAGAACATTTAACGAAAGACACCTTCAAGAGTAAGGTTTTCGACTACGAAAAGAACAGGGAATGGAAATATGAAGGAAATTTACCCGCTATAATCGATTTTTATGCTGACTGGTGCGGACCCTGCAAAATGGTGGCTCCCATACTCGAGGAATTATCGAAGGAGTACGATGGTAAGCTGAACGTATATAAGGTAGATACGGAAGCAGAGCGCGAATTGGCCGGAGTATTCGGCATTCAGAGTATTCCTTCGTTACTGTTTGTTCCAAAGGACGGACAGCCTCAGATGGCAATGGGTGCTTTA
Source organism: Bacteroidales bacterium (assembly GCA_036261135.1). GTDB lineage: Bacteria > Bacteroidota > Bacteroidia > Bacteroidales > JAAUTT01 > JAAUTT01. The sequence goes on along the minus strand of DATALJ010000247.1, from coordinate 5,731 downwards.
CCAAAGGATACGTTTAAGAAGGCTTTTAAAGAAGTATTGAATGTGGAATAGTTAGTACCAAAAAATAGGTGTTGTTTGTTAGTAGAAAAGGAGGCAATTGCCTCCTTTTTTTATGTTTTAAACGGCACGAGTTCTACCAAAATTTCCACCAGGGCTTTTTTGCGGTTTGTATTGCAGCTGGTGTATTTGGTTCGGTAACCTTAGGTTTGTGCCTGATTTCATGTTTGTAACCGTGCTTCTTTAATATAAGGTTAACTCTTTCCTTCAAAGGTTTTCCTTTGGCAGGATCCACCATATTTATAAAACTTGCATATCCTTTTATAGAGGATAAGAGATGTGGCGAATTATTCCAATGCTTTCCACTGATACCATCCTTCTCTATTTGATACAGCAATGCCCTGAATTTATGCATTTCTTTGGGATTTACGCCGGGTTTATCATTAACGACAATTCCTGTGACCTCTTTGCGGGCGCCATTGCGCAAAACCCTTAATTTATCGGGGTGAATTGTTAAGCTCTCCGATTTGATAATCCGGTTTAAAAAGCCCAGCAGCGTTTTGGTATGTTGAACTGCTTCGCCGGACGCTGAGAATGTTAAATCGTCTGCGTATCGCGTATATGTAAACTGGTATTTTGCTGCTAATCCTTTTACCCTTGCATCGAGCTTTTTACAGATAATATTTGTAATTGCAGGGCTGGTTGGTGCACCTTGGGGTAAGAACCGCTCTGTTCCTGCGGCATAATATAATTCACCATCGAGTTCAACAGGATCGCAGTCGGGTTCGGTGCAGATTAGCCCCAGAATGGTAGATACCTGTTCCGAATACCCCATCTTTCTGAACACTCCCTTTACCCTTGGGTAGGTTATTGAGGGGAAAAAGTCTTTTAGATCGATATTAATTAGAACCTCGGCCTTTACATGCGGCAGTGCATTGGTAACAATAGATTTTTTAGAGATGAAGCCATGTGCAGCATCGTTAACCGGGATTTTATTCAGAATATTCTCCAGAATCCAATGCTGGGCCGTTTTAAGACGAGGCATGGGTGCAGATATAAGTCGCTTTCCTCCTGTTTTTTTAGGAATATAGAAGCGCTTATAATGCGAAATCTTGCTTATTGTGCGGTTGTATGATAGAAAGCGTAGTTCACTGACGGAAACGGCCATGGCTTTCGATAATTCTTCTGCTGTTTGAACATTTGGCAGTTGATATTCTGTCAGCTTTTCAGTGTTGCCCTCCTTGTTATTTAGCCCTTTGGATACACCCTGGCCAAGGTAGATAATGTCCTTCTCCTTTTGTTCTTTCCAATGAGCGGCTTTTTTCTCTCGTTTCTGTTTGCGGAGTTGCTTGTTTTCTTCACGCTTGCGTTTGGATGCTTCAAGGCGGGCTTTACGTATCTCTTTCAGCGCTTCTTCTTTATTTTTGTATTTGCGCTGCTGTTCCAGTAAAGCTTGTAGCTCTTTAACGAGTTCAGCTTCTTTATTAATAACCTGTTCAGGGAGAGACGGTATACCTTCTTCCTGTTTCCAAAAACCGAGTTGCTTCATTTCTTCGAGGATAACGGCATCTTTTGTGGATGCTTTAATCCTGTCGTAAAGCTGCTGACGAGTAGGTTGTGTGTTGTTGGCCATAAAACAAAAAAAGGCAGTGAGCAGAATATCCCTTCGTCATCCTGAGGACTGGATTGGTCAACTCAAGCGAGACGCCACTATACGTCTATTTCAATTCCCGGAATTCGCACCGGAAATAGACGTATAGTGGCAGGATCGCACAGTTAAGAACAGGCCAGTGGCGCGTTACTACACTGTGGGCAAGGACGGCGATACACCGTCCGGGTTGCAAGGTCTTGAAATATTCTGTCACTACCGGTTACAAAAATAATTTTTAATTAAACAAAAGCAAATACAATTTCCCATTTTAAAGGGTTTGGTGTACTTTTTCCCTCAGCGCAATGCGGATTGCCAGCATGTGTTCACACGGGCCCTGCATTAATCGGTTTTGTTGGAAAAAGTTGCACGAGCACTTGCCGCTTACAAGGCGTTCATCGCTATCAATTACCAATTCGGGGGTAAACGTTTTGTCTTTGTCGCGAACAGTTCCTTTAATTTGGTTTTTGTTGTCCTTTGCATTCGCGCTTAGTTGCGACACATGATTTGCCAGAACAAAACGATTGGCAGCTTCTTCGCGAGGGTTAGCAAAGCGTAACTCGTCCATTGGCAAAGCTTTGCGACTTAGCTCTCTTATGCGGTATGTATTGTTATTAATATCGTAAATTACTTTTCCTGCCTGGGCAAATGATGATAAGGCGCCAAGTACTACCTTCATATCTAAATTAAGACGCGCCGCAAGCGTGTCAGGTTTCTCGCACCAATTTTCGCGCAAGCCCATAAATACTTTTTGCATGGTCATTCCATCCACTTCTGCTCTTGGAGCCAGAAGGTCGAAATTGCCCAGTCGGGACCAGTCGTTGGAAGTCCATCCCGACAAACCCAGTGTAAAATTCATATCACCAAGATCGGCTACATAGAAGGACGGTAAGCCGTTGCCCAGCAGCACAACTTTAAAGCTTTTGGTAACAGGTATAAGCCTTTCAAGCAGCAATAATCTTCGTCGTCCCCAAATACGTATTTCTTTGGCTTCATTCCCTTCGTAAACCGAGCGGGTACACTTAATCTCATATCCCCAGGGTTCGAATATAAGTTTTACAGGCTCACCCGGCTTGAGAACGTACCGGATTGAGCGGGGGCCTTCTTTTTCCTTATAGCGTTTCAGTATGAAACATATATTGTACACATCCATAGGATGCAAATGAAAAACTGAGGCAGACATCGACATGGCAGAACTTACCTGCAGAAAGCCGCGCACCCAGCTGGCAGGAACATCAATCTTAACTTCTTTGTAGCTCTCCTCGCGGGTTGTTTGCATCTCAAATCCTGAGGGGTCAATATTGAAGTGTGTATCCTTGTATTCGCGGATTTTCTGGAATTCATCGTATAAAGCGGACGAATAGTCGATATTGGTTGTGCCGCACTTAAAGTCATTTACCTTATTGAAAACGTTGTAATTACAGCCCAATTTTCCGTATGACGATTCGTCCTGGCTAAAGCACTCGAAAAACAATTCGTCGGGATGAACTGTGATTACAGGGTCGAGTACAATCCAGGCATCTCTGTTGCTGCGATACAAGTAATCGAAATATTTTCTTTTGGCCGTATTAAACGGGCCTATTATTTCTTCTTTTTGGTGGCGTATTGTTTCCAGCTCTGTTCGCACAGCGGTTAACTTACGATCTACATCAGCCGTTCCTTTCATGTATTCGGCAAGCCAGATGTCTTCCTGTTGCTTGGCCCATTCTTTATAATCCGATTTATCTTTTGGTTTAAAGCGGAAGTCGGATACTACAATATCGTGCAAAGCAGATATAGCTTCTCTGAATGGAATGTGCTTGTTTAAAAACCCTGAGAAATAGGTAGGATCTCTGAGTACATCGGGAGCAAAAGACATTTGTGTAGCATGCGCGTTGCTACTTACAGAGGTATCGCCTTTAAATTTATAGTCAAATTGCATAATCTACACTTTATAATCTTGGTATTCCTTCACTAATAATGGTGAAGCCAGGGCTGGAAATTTCTTTTTAATATCTCGGAGCGCCTCAATGCATGCTGCTTTTTCGGTTATAGCAACCGACGCCGAAATTCTTGTAAATATATCGGAAGCAATTGCAGCTACCTGCTCGTTTGTAAGCGCCTCTTTCCTAAGAAAGTCCATTGCTCTGGCTTTTGCAACTTTGCCTTTGTTCACTTGAGAGAGCAGTGTAATGAAGTATAATTTAAGCTTCTCAATAATTTCAGGATGTCCGCCTGCATATTTTTCGAGGTATGCAGATGTAAATAGCTGAAGATTGGTATTGGGATGCTGACTAAGCTTTAGCAGGTATTCTGTACCATCTTCGGACACTGAACACTTCGTTATCATTTCGCGACCAAAGTCCTGAACATCCTCTCTTACGCTGTCGCAAAGGCATACCAGAAGGTCAATATTCCAATCCGAATCTGCAAAGCTGTTTCTGAAGTAATCAAAAGCAAAAGAACGCGTGTCGTCCCAATCTGAATCGGTAATTCGTATAGCTTCGTCTTTTTGCGCTTTGATCTTTTCAGGGTACTTGTTGAACATATTGCGGCTATAAACGCGGACCTCTTGGAGTGGATTACTTACAAGCTTTATCAGTTCTGCCACAGATAATTCATCGTCCTTTATGTTCTTCTTTAAAAGTACAGCACCCATCAGTTGAGCTGAGCGGAATTTTGAATTCAAGAGGGCAAGTGTTGTTTCACGTTTCACTAAATGAAGGCTTTGCGCAAGTTCTGAAGAAAGCAACGATTGCAGGTCGAGATGCACCCCTTCATAGCTTTCTTTCATCATGAATGCTGGAATAAAGAGATTTACCAGTTCTTCACCAAAGGATGGATAAGCTTTTACTAATTTAGATATGATAGGTTTGACAGCATTTCGTACGTCGGCCATTGGAGAAAGGCAGAAGCTTACCAGTACCTCTTTTCTTTCGAGTAGAAGGTTTTCCGGGAACTTTCCTAATAGTTCTATTCCAATACTGCGGGAATAAATATTATCTGATTGCAGGAGAAGTTTCAGGAATTCTTCAGGTAAATGTTCAGGTTTTACCTCATGTTTGACGAGTATTTTTCCAGCAATACTATGTATAACGGGAGATGAATGTCGAAATAAATCCTGAATGATGCTTAAACTGACAGACTTCAGCTGATCACTAAAACCGATCAATAGCGAATCGCCTGTTTGAATGGCATATTTTTCATCTTCTTCAGATTTGATATCCATTAGAATGAGGGAGGCTATTACTTTTCCGATAACAATATCTGCCAATTCCTTTTCAAATCTGCTGGTGGCTAATAGACCTCTTAGCCATGCATGGGCATCAACCGTTTTCATAAGTAACAGGCACGATATAAAACCGGCATCTGAAAAGAGGACGTTTTTAAGCTCTTGAATCCATTGTTTCGCTTGTGTTTGGGCTTCTTCGAGCGGACAATCGATCATGGTTGTCAGCAGCTCTTTATCAGGAGCCTGTTTATTGAAGGCTTTGCGGGCCAGCTCGAGTCCAAGCTGCTGTGTTATCTGGAAGGCAGATTGCAGAAAATTAATGATATTGCTGACTTCTATCTGCGTTTCGAATTCCGGATTAGCTTTAAATACTTTATGCGCAAATTCGTGAACTTTTTCGCATTTACTAAGCGACAATAATTTGATAATCTCTGCCGGAGCCTGGTCCCATAATTTAGAATAAGCTTCTTCGCGAGTTTTGGGAGCGAGGTTTCCAGGAATATATTGATTTACGCAGTGCCATTCACTTTTACCCTGTGCATAGCGGGTGCTGTTTTTGTACAGGATAAAGTTAAACGCCATATATTTCGAATAGGCATCGAAGTGTATCCTGTTCTCAATGTTTGAATATCGCCGTGTTTCGTTATTGTATGAATAGGAATAGCTAAGAGTGCTGTATGGTTTCGATTCATCGGCCAGGTCATTATATGCCAAAAGAAGTTCAGAAGCCATGATGGTATATGAAGAATCACTTGCTTCGCCCAGTTTACGCAAAGCACGGATAATTCTTTTGGTTAAATACTGCTTAGTTTGTGCTGAGAAAGCCCGCTTTTTCTTCTCTTCAACCACAATCCAAGTGGAATTGTATTGAGGGA
>DATALJ010000246.1:0-22913 GCA_036261135.1 Bacteroidales bacterium | reverse complement strand
GCAAAGGGAGAGCTTCAATTAAAGGTTTTATTTCATTAAATGTAGATGATGCCACTGTATTGGGCTGATTGTCTACTGAAATCGTTAATGTAGGAACACCATTACGATGTACGATCGTTCCGTCCTGCCATTCGGGCGTGAGCGTTGCAAATGAGCGCAAAGGCATTGCCGAAAAGCTCATGGGCGATGTGATGTACTGATCTTCGAGTTGCTTGATGTTCTTTTCGTTATTGTTTTCCTGCGTTAACCTTACTTCTACAGGATAATCGTTTTCCCAGATTGTTGTAAGTGGAATACCGTCAAGGCCTACCATTAGTGAGGTTGCAACAAATCCTTTTGAATACCCCAGTCGGTTTGCCTTATCCTGATCAATGTTAACACGGATGCTTTGCTGTTTCTCATCCCAGTCCGTGCGAACCCATGCAACATCCTTTCTTTTCTTCAGAATACCGTTTACTTGTTCTTCTACTTGGCGGATGTCTTTTACTGAATCGGATGAAATACGGATTTCAATAGATGTTTTGTTGAGCTGCAATGCCAAAATTTTCCATTTGGTATGTGCATTTGCAAAACAATCGGAATACCTGGGGCTGTATTCGTTTACAACCTGGCGCGTTGCCTTGTCGGATGTTGTATTTATAAGCAACTGCCCAAAGTTAGCGGCTGGCATGTTTGGTGCATATACAGTATGAAATCGTGGCGAGCTGGTGCCTATAAAGCTTGTAACATTTGTAACCCGTTTGTCTTTCAGTAAAAGATTTTCGAGGCTATCCACAACTTTTGCGGTACTTTCCAGCGATGAACCTACCGGTAAATATACTTCAACGGCAAACTGGTTACGTTCCAGTTCGGGGAATAATTGCTGGTTGATGGTTTTAAAAAGTACGATGCCAGCTAAGATAATACCTGCGCCGGTTACAATTACGACTTTTGGGTGTTTGAAAGCTTTTTCAAGGGAATTATCAAACTTTGTCTGCAACCCGTTGAGGAATGACTTGCCTTTCTTGGGATTTTCGTTTAGTCCTTTTTTGATAAATACGAAATTCAGGTAGGGGACAAGGAATATAGCCACAATTACTGACACTGCTAATGCAATGCCTACAACAACGGGCAATGGTCCTACGAATTCGCCTGTTGTTCCTGGAAGGAAAATAGTAAGAGGAAAGTAGGCCGCGCATATAGCCAAGGTTGCAGTAATAATAGGGATGACAAGTTCTTTTGCACTTTTGATGGCGGCATACCAGGGCGAAATCCCATGTCCAATCTTCTCTACATGATTATCGATAACTACAATGGAGTTGTCGACAATCATTCCAAGCACTATAATAAGCCCGGCCAAAGAAACAGTGTTGAGTTCGACACCGAAGAAATACAGGAAACCCAATGTGATCAGCACAGAGATAGGTACCGTGATACCAGCAACTGACGCCACACGGAGCGGAAGTAATGCCATTGTAACCAATACTACTGTAATGATGGCTATAAAGAATTCCTTCATAAAATTACTTACGGAATCGTCCACATACTTTGGTAACTCCGATATTTTGGCAACCTCAATTCCCGAAGGGCATGTCTTTTTGAATGTTGCAATTGCTTTGTCTACCTCTTTCCCAAATTCTACAATATTGTAGCCGGGTTGCATTTCAAGAGAGAGGAGTATGGCTTTCTTCCCATTTTGCCGGATGTAATTGTCTGGGTCTTCATACCGTCTTTCTATGCTGGCAATATTTTTTAACCGCACGGTATTTCCATTCGGATCGGCATATACTATCTGGTTGACCAGGTCCTTTTCCGATTCGAAGTTAGGCGGAAAATGCACCGCCAAGTTGTTTTTTCCGTCTTTTAGTTCTCCGGCGTAATTAACCATGCCGTTGGTTTGGTATGAGCCCAGCAGCGAGATGGTTTTTATATTGTACTCGTTGAGCAATGCTGGTTTTACATTCACATATATTTTTTCCTTTTGAAGCCCGTAATGCTTTATTTTCGATGTTGTTGGTATTTTGCGGCATTCCGATTCCAGTTTTTTTAGTTGCTCCTCTAGTTCCTTATAACTGTGCGTGTCGGAAGTGAGTGTGATGAGAAGGGCAGAGGTGTCTCCAAAGTCAGAATTTGCAATGAGCGCTAACACGCCGCTGGGTAGCGACATTTTCAATTCGTCCAGGCCATGCTTAAGTTTCGACCAGAACTGATCGGCGTTTTTTACATTGTCGTTCAGCTCAACAAAAATGTACATTATTCCTTCCCTTGAATAGGAGTAGGTTTTGGCCTTTTTTACTTCCTGGTATCCGAAAATGTAATTCTCAACTACCCGTGTAAGTTGGTCTTCCACTTCGGCAGAAGTAGCACCCGGGTAAACACCCACAATTACCCCCTGGCGTATTGTAAACTGGGGAAATTCGTTGCGGGGCATTTTTTTTAATGCAACAACCCCAATAATCATGAACAACGCAACCAATATGACTACAATATTACGATTCCGCATAGCGGATTCTATAATGCTCGATTGTTTTTTACGCATTTTATAAGCTGATTAAACTGTTGTCTGATAATTTTTCTTTTCCTTCAGTAACGATTAACTGGCCCTTCGAAAGTCCTGATAATACTTCCAGGCTTTCGTTATTGAAATTACCGGTTTGGATGAGCTGTTTTTTAGCACGGTGCTGGCTATTGTCAACAACGAAAACGAAGGACTTGCCTTCCTTATCAATTGTTACACTTTGGTAGGGGATAAGAACCATCTCTCTTTCTGAAGGGATGTTGATCGTAACGTCGCACACCATGCCTGGTTTCAATTCAAGGTCCGGATTTTTCACCTGAATTTTTGCGTTGTATGTGCGAGATATAGCGTCGGCAATTGGGCTCACATTGGTTATTGCACCTTCAAAAATTTTGTTGTTAAGCGCGGAAACCTTGCAGCTTGCTTTTATTCCACTTTTTATTAATCCAATTTCATTTTCCGGTACAGCTATCTTTATAAAAACTGTTTTAATGTCAACCAATTCAAGTGGAGCCGATGTAATACTAATGGATGACATTCCGGGTTCGATATTGCGACGGCCGATAAAACCATTCACCGGAGCGTACATGTTACATTTATCCAGGTTGCTTTTTGAGAGTTCCAGCGATGATTTTGCCTGTTCCAGGTTGGTTTCCATTTCAACCCATTTAATTTCAGGAAGACTTCCTTGTTCATGCACGGATTTTAAACGGGCGTATGCATCCTTGGCTTGTGTGTATTTGGCATTAGCTATGTCATACATGTTCTGTGAATTGGTTTTGTCAATGCTGGCCAGCAGTTGGCCTTTTTTTACTGGGTCGCCAACTTCTACCAGCACCTTTTCCACGGTTCCTGTCGTTTGAAAGGTTAAAGGAATTGTTTGCGAAGGCTCTATTGTTCCGCTATATATCAGATTAGCTGTGATTCTTTCCAATTTCGCTTCGGAAACCTTTACGAATATTGCTTTTTCATCGGATGTCTTTTCGCTGGTCTGTATTTGACTGCAGCCTGTTAAAATCATAATAGCGATTGCCTGATAAACTCTTCTTTTCATAATAATATGGTTAATTTATACTTTAATACTAAACGTTCGGTATGTAGTGGGTTTTAAAAACATACTGAACGAACAGTATGTTTTATCAAAAAAAATAAATGGTTTTCTTCCCCTTTTTATTTTTTAGGTTCTGAGCAAATTTTCCAATTGATCCAGTTGTTCTTTCAAAGATTTTATAGATTCTTCAATTGAGTAATTTTGGAGCATATTGCCTGCCAATCCTATACCAGTTGAGAAATAGGTCATAGCAATTGCTGAAGTATTGATATCGCTGCGAATTTCGCCGCGCTTTATAGCATTTTCAAGCACACGTTTTGTTTTAGTAATCTCATTATTGAAAAAATCCATCTTTTCTTCGGCAAATCCTTTATAATGCTTGAATCCTTCTGCTATAAGCGTTAAATAGTTAATGGGAATAAATTTTTCATTTTTATTGAAAAGTGTTTTTATCATTTTTTCTACATTGCTAATCATCAGTGTATTGTATTCTGGCAAAGAGACGTTTTCAATATCAGCTTCAGTTCCGGTAAATATGAGATATTTATCCAGTACAGCCTTAAACAGTTCTTCTTTGTTGGTGAAATGATGATATAATGCTCCTTTGGTAAAACCAATGGCTTTACTAATATCGTTAATAGATACAGCTTCATAACTTTTGTTCAAAAAAAGCTCAAAAGCCTGGTCTATTATATATTCTTTGGTGTCACTCATAAAACATACTAAACGATTGGTATGCAAATTTACGATTATTTATATATGAAGTTACTAATAAGTAAAAAGTTTTTTCAAATATTTAAATGATTTGATTAATAGTTGTTTATGCGAATGCTGTTTAATTCGATTTTGTTTAACGCCTGTGCAGTTATTCGATATTATTCATTTGTCATACTTTGTTATCATTTTTTTACATTTTGGCACGAAAATTGTTTTATTTTTTTCAAATCGTAAATTTTTCAGGACTATTGAAAAATTTAAGTTAACTACAGGTTAAACTAGCTTTAAGAATAAAACTAACATTTGTACTTACCTAACTGGCTATAAAAGAAAGCTTTATAGTTTCATTTATATATATTTATTGTTTAATTTAAAATTAAGTAATTATGAAAAAAGTAAAATTTGTTTTTGCTGCATTGTTTAGTGCACTTTTAGTATCCTCGGTATCAGCATCGGGTGTTGTCGTTACGGATGCTTCGGGAGTTAAATCGAGTGAAAATTCTCTTCGTGAGCAAATTGCACAAGTAGTATCCAGTATTTCGTATGAAGGAAGTGCTGTTGTATCTGTTAAATTTTCGGTAGATGAGAAGGCTGGTTTCAGTCTGAAGGAAGTGGATGGTACCGACAAAGCGCTCGCTTCAAAAGTAAAAGCTGTGTTGGCTAAATCGTCGTTAAATGTTCCTACAAGCCTTGATGGAGCTTATCTTTTGGAAATCAAATTTGTAGCAGATGCTGATCTTGCAGAAGCTACTTCATCTGATTCTTCCAATTTGAGAGAAGTTATTGCTGAAAGCTTATCGTCGGTGGGCGCAGCTCAAGGATCGTCAGTAGAATTGCATTTTGCAGTTAAAGATAACAGCATCCTTGTAAAGAAAGTAGAAGGCGCTGACAAAGGCTTAGCAAAATCGATCAGCCTGGCACTGGAAAATACTAAAATTGAAAGCGCAAAACTGGAAGGAAATTATCAGACTACTGTAAAATTCTAAAAAAATGCCTTATGAATAACTTATAATATCACATTTACCGTGCTTTAGCCCCTAAGGGAAAGCTGGTAATTGTGATAATTTTTTTTGTTAAAGGAAATAAAACTCAACCCATATAACCGCTTCCTCGCGAAAATATGCATTCCGGCTTCCATTCAACATTTTCTCCTAAAAACATACGTGGAATTTTTGAAAACTGGTTATATCCTGCCGATAATAAGTAGTTAATTGCATTTATGTTTGTTTCGGGTACACATACCGATGATTTTTCAGTGGTAATTTTAGATTTAAGCAGTTCAATTCCCGATATATTATCACTTGCAACAATTAATCCCTTACCAAAGCTGGGTAAATAAAAGCCTTTAATACCATGGTCATCGTACTTTATCCCGTCAAAAGCATTGTTGATAAGTAATTCGCTTCTGTCTTCGCCCGAAGTAGTGAAGTCCAGTTCGCAGATTTCATCATAATCCGCTTTGTCAATTTTTCTGATGCATTGATCGCCGTCCTTAATAGGTACAATTTCATTTGGCTTGAAGAAGACGTAATTTATATCCGTTTTAAAACCGAGTCTCTCGTAAATGGGTTTCCCCATATCGGATGCTGTAAGAAGTACTGTTTCTGCACCCTTACATTGGGCAGTATCAATAAGATGCTTTGTTATTGCATTGCCTATTCCTTTGTTTCTGTAATTTTCTTTAACGATAATGGTTCCAAGCCATGCAACGGTTTTATTCATAATTGCCATGCCGGTTCCTGCAATTACGTTATCTACAATAGCTACAGCAGCATAAAAATAGGGCTGGTTAAAGTGAATCCCATACACAAATTCAAGGTTTAGGTTCCACTCAACAGGAGGGAAGTTACTAACCAACGGGAGTTCCTCCATTTTGATTTCACGGAATTCAGGAATGATGACGGACATAGGTGAAAGTTAAGTGAGCAAAAGGTTAAAGTGTAATTACAATGTCTTTCAGGCTGCGTTTGGGGACGTGGTGCACCTGATTCTCGTCGCGCCAGTATTTGAAGTTTCCGTCTTCACTAATAGGATCAAGAACTACCTTTTCTTTGGGTTTGCCAAGCGCAATAACCTGAACAATATCGAAGCGTTTGCTAATGCACAATTCATCGCGCAGTTTGTCTCTGCTTAAAGAGGCTATTATGCAACCTCCGAATCCCTTTTCAGTGGCTGTTAGCAGGATACTTTGAGCTGCAATACCATCGTCGCAGAAGTAATTGGTGGATATTTCCGTATCGTTCAGCATGATAATGTAGGCAGCAGGGCGTTCTCCTTCTTCAGGGCCCGGCCATTCCTTTAAATATCCAGCCCACATGAGATGAGGAAAAATTCGTGCATTGTTTTCGGGCGTATTCGAAATAATGTATTTCAACGACTGCGCATTTTTGGCTGAGGCAGATAACCTGGCATTATCGATCATTGCCAGTAAATCGTCCTGTTTTATATCAATATCCTGATAAAAACGGCGATAGCTTCGGCATTTTTTAATTAAATCGGCTAACATCTTAATTTTTATTTGTATGAAAAGCAAAGTTACATTATTTCTGATTAGAGGGATTTGACGATAGGCGCTTTTCTTTTTATCTTCGTAGCCAATTTTATTCAGGAATCCCCATAATAAATGAGCCCAAATTACTGAATATATCGAGTGTTCAGACCTTAAACTTAAATTATTTACAGATGAAAAAAGCAATTGTTCATTTTTTTGCATTATTTGTTTCCGGCGCATCACTGTTTGCTCAGGAGCCGCTATCCATCATTAATCAAATGTTTGAAACAACCAAAGCTGCCAAAACCGTTAAATATTCTTTCGATTCGAAAGAAAGGGTGGGAGGTAAGGTAATTCATGAAGTAAGCGACTTTAAAATTAATACTCAGCCTTTTAAAGTGTATATGAAGCAGAAAAGCCCAAAAGAAGGATTGGAAGTTCTGTATATTAGCGGACAAGGTAAAGCCAAGGTTAACCCGAATGCTTTCCCCTGGGTATCGTTAAACCTCGATCCAGAGGGATCATTAATGCTGGATAAGCACCATCACTCGCTTTTAGATGCAGGTTTCAATTATACCATTTCGCTCATTGAGTTCTTAATAAATAAATATAAAGCAGATGCTCCCAAAATTATTAAAGACAATGGATTGGTAAAAGTTCAGAATGTAAATTGTTACTATTACACGCTTTCGAACCCCAATTATAAATTGATAAGCTACACAACCGGCGATAATGAAACAGTTCTCACTATTGCAAAGAAGCTAAAGCTTAATTATTTTATGATTCTGGAGAACAACCCGCATATAAAAGGCCTGGGAGTGATAAAAAAAGGTACCGTACTTTCTGTACCTAACGATTATGCTTCGAAAATGGAAATGTACATTCATAAAGACAAGTTATATCCTGTGTATCTTAAAATATACGATCATAAAGGATTGTACGAAGAGTACACATTTACTAATGTTGATCTGAATGCTCCTTTGAAAGATATCGACTTTTCTGCTGAGAATCCAAATTACGATTTCTAAAGCTTGATTTATAGCTTGTTTATTGCATTATTTTGCTGAATAGGCTAACTTTACTATTCGAACCTGTAACAGATTATTTATGCAAAAGGCAAAGTATTATGTGCAGGAAAATGAGGACAAAGTAAGATGTTTGCTTTGTCCTCACCATTGTTTGCTGAAAAGCGGACAAACCGGTATTTGCAAAGTGCGCACGCATCGGGGGGACATGTTGGTTTCCGATAACTATGGTTTGATATCAGCCAAACACATGGATCCCATTGAAAAAAAACCGCTCTATCATTACTTCCCAGGCTCTAAAATCTTTTCTATTGGCAGTGTTGGCTGTAATATGCAATGTTTCTTTTGTCAGAATTGCGAAATCTCACAGACCGGAGTAACGGATTTCCCATGGCTTAAAGCGTATTCACCCGAAGAAATGGTAAGTGAGGCATTATTGGTTCCTGGTAATATTGGAATTGCTTATACCTACAACGAACCTTCTGTATTTTATGAGTATATGTTTGATTCCGCAACACTTTCGAAATCGAAGGGGTTGAAAAATGTTATGGTTTCCAATGGTTATATAGAAAAGGAACCGCTAAATGACCTTATTCCGCTGGTTGATGCATTTAATATTGATTTGAAAGCCTTTACTGAAGAGTTTTACATGAAGTGCACCCATTCGCACCTAGAACCAGTAAAGCAGACATTGTTGCATATTCGCGAGGCTGGTAAACATCTGGAAATTAACAATCTTGTTATTCCGGGGCTAAACGATAGTGAGGAAATTTTTGAAACAATGGTGGATTGGATTGCTGTTAACCTGGGGCGGCAAACCATCCTTCATCTATCGCGTTATTTTCCAAGGCATTTGGCTACGCATCCCACTACTTTGGAAAGTACACTTTATCGTTTTAAAGATATTGCGAGCCAGTATATTGATTTTGTGTATATCGGAAATGTAGGAGGTGAAACAGATACAAATTGTCCCAATTGCAAGTCCCTTGTAATTAAAAGAAAGAACTATGAAACCATCGTTGTCGGGCTTGATAATCAAGGTTGTTGCATTAATTGCCGCTTAAAAATTGCAATTTGTTAAAAATAGTTTAGCCCTTTTTCATAATTCTTTGTTTTAGTATAGATCGAAAATATGGAACAAGTATTCTTGGAAAACATGTAACATACACGATAATGATTATCTTTATTTAAGAGACAATAATAAATATTAGCACATGAAAGCGGTAATTATTAAAGAATTTGGCGACAGGAGCAAGCTTATTTATACCGATGTTGAGAAACCCAATGTTTGCGAAGGCGAAGTATTGATACGTATTAAGGCAGCTGGAGTAAATCCGGTAGATACAAAAATCCGGGAAGGACTGTTGGCCAAACGCGTGCCCAATAAGCTTCCCATTGTTCTGGGATGGGATTTGGCTGGAATAGTTGTAGATACAGGCCATAGTGCCCGACGGTTTAAGCCTGGCGACGAGGTTTACGCTTACGCACGTCGCATGATAATACAGAATGGAACCTATGCAGAATATATTTCATTGCCCGAAAGCTATGTATCCCATAAGCCATCGAACATTTCATTTGAAGAAGCGGCTTCGGTACCTTTGGCAGGCCTTACAGCCTTTCAGGCGATTTTTGAAAAGGGCAAATTAACAAAGAATCAGAAATTACTGGTACTTGGAGCCTCGGGCGGAGTTGGATCATTCGCTATTCAGTTTGCGAAAGTTAAAGGAGCTACTGTGTATGCGCTGGCGGGAAATAAGCGAGCTGACTATTTAAAGGAGATTGGAGCGGATTACGTTCTTGATTATACCCAGGAAAACTGGCCTGCAACATTCAGGGATTTACTTCCAGAAGGTGCTGATTGTGTTTTCGACTGCGTTGGTGGTGAAACAACTGTCAAAGCCTACGAATACGTTAAGAAGGGCGGAACTCTCGTCTCAATTCTGAGTCAGGCCAATCCTGAGCTTGTAGACAAATACGGAATTACCTTTAAATACTTATTTGTAGAACCGAATGTACTTCAATTAGAGAAAATAAAGGATTGGTTGGAAAAAGGTAAAGTGAAGGTAAGTGTTCAGCATGTTTATCCATTGAAAGACGCCGCTAAAGCCCATAAACAAATGGAAACCGGACATACACAGGGTAAGATTGTGTTGCAGATTCCGTAACATTTTATATATTATCGACCTGATTTGGACTAACTTCATTATTTTTGTGTGCTTAAAATACAATGATGAATCGGTTTCTTATTATCCAAACTGCTTTTATTGGCGATGTAATTCTTGCAACCCCTGTTATTGAGGCCTTACATGAAGCCTTTCCCAATGCAACTATTGATTTTCTCCTGCGAAAAGGAAATGAAGGTTTGTTAGAAGACCATCCTTTCTTGTCGGAAGTAATTATCTGGGATAAAAAGGCCGGGAAATATGCCCAGTTGCAGAAAGTCATAAAACATCTTCGTTCAAAACGATATGATGTTGTTGTTAATCTCCAGCGCTTTATGACTACCGGAATTATCACTGCATTTTCAGGTGCCAGGCAAACGATAGGTTTTTCGAAGAATCCAATGTCTGCTTTTTTTACAAAGCGCTACCCGCATATCATTGATACCAGTAAGGGACAGATTCATGAGGTAGATCGGAACTTATCACTCGTTGCTGATTTAATTCATAATAAGCATCGGGTAAACCCCAAATTATATCCTTCAAAGGCTCATTTCGAAAAGGTTACAACTGATCGAAGGTATGTAACGATTTCTCCTACTTCGGTTTGGTTCACCAAGCAATATCCAATGACAAAGTGGGTGGAGGTTATTAATGCGATTGATTTCGAAACCCGCGTATTTCTTTTGGGTGGAGGATCAGATAAAGGCGCTTGCGATGAAATCAAAGGGCTTACCAGGCATTCGGATGTGCAGGTTTTAGCCGGACAGTTGAGTTTTCTTGAATCCGCTGCGCTCATGAAAGGGGCTGTAATGAATTACGTGAATGACTCTGCCCCAATGCACCTGGCCTCTGCAATGGATGCTCCTGTTACTGCTGTTTTTTGTTCTACAATACCGGCGTTTGGCTTTGGACCTTTATCATCCAGCTCTAAAGTTGCAGAAACCTATGAAATACTGGATTGCAGACCATGCGGATTACATGGTTACCGCCAGTGCCCGAAAGGACATTTTAAATGCAGCAATATTACAGTTGAAGCTATACTTGGAAAATAAACACAATCAATGGGTTGTTATTTCTTCTTTCTCAGACGTTTTAATGGCGGATGCGTATCCTGTTCCTGTTCCACATACTTTGAATATTGATGGAGAACGCCAAGGATAAAACGGTTGGCTTCTTTCAAATCGTTCAGTTGCTTTTTTATCATATCTTTTGCCTTCTTCAGCTCAATATAATTCTTCACTCTGGCTATCAGCTCTTCTTTTCGGAAGGGTTTGGAAAGGTAATCATTTCCTCCCAGCGTGAATCCCAGCACAATATCTTCGGGTTCATCAAGCGCGCTTAAAAATATAATAGGAATATCTTTGTATTTAACGTCTTCTCTTATTCTTTTGCAAACTTCGAAACCATTCATTTTAGGCATCATTATATCCAAAAGGATCAGATCGACGGGGAGCGTTTTTATTTTTTCAAGTGCTTCGTGCCCGCTATAAGCAGGAATGATATTGTAGTTTTCACTTTTCAGTATGCCAATTACAATATCTACATTGGGTTTGTGGTCATCTACAACTAAAATAGCCGGATTTTCAATAAGTTTCATATTTTCGAATACGCTAATGTATTTACAAGTTAGCGAATTTTAGCGAAAATAAGCAGGGCTTATATTGTTTTTAAATATTTTTCGAGTCTGTCCATTCCTTCTTTAATCTTTTCGAGCGAATTGGCGTACGAAAACCTTACAAAACCCTCGCCAAGTGTTCCAAAATCTACCCCTGGAGTAATTCCAACATGTGCATGTTCCAGTACATCAAATGCAAACTGATACGAGTTGTTTGTAAATTTGCGTGCATCGCAGAAAATGTAGAATGCACCCTGGGGTTCTGCCTTAATGCCAAATCCCATATTTTTGAGACGTTGTATGGCATATACCCGGCGTTCATTGTAGATTTTTTTCATTCGTTCTACGTCTTCGCTGCTTTCTTTCAGGGCTGCTATGCCTGCCTGTTGCGCAATAGAAGGAGCACAGATGAAAAGATTCTGCTGAAGAATCTGCATCGACCGGATATATGGTTTTGGGGCAATAATATAACCCAGCCGCAGGCCAGTCATAGCAAAGCGTTTGGAAAAGCCATTTACCACAATGGCATTGTTGGTAAATTCCAGCACACTGCGGGCACGGCCCTCATAAACAAGTCCATGGTATATTTCGTCGGAGATAATAGGAATGCCAATGGTGGCAAGCTGTTGAAAAACTTCGTCGCTCACCAGGGTTCCGGTTGGGTTCATGGGCGAATTAACGATGATGGCCCGCGTACGTTCGGTGATACTTTTTTGAATATCGGAAATGTTGAACTGAAATCCGTGTGTGTCGTTAACCGGAACATAGGTAGGAACAGCATTACAAGCCAGAACAAAATTCCCATAGCAGGCATAACCAGGGTTGGATAGAATAACCTCGTCGTTAGCCCCGCAAACAGTCATTAATGCCAAAAGAATAGCAGCAGATGACCCTGAAGTGATTACAATGCATTCAGGATCAACCCCAACATTATACTCTTCCTTATATAAATCACAAATGGCCTTACGAAGTTCAATATCCCCAAGGGAGTGGGTGTAATGCGTATGTCCGTTGTTAACAGCCATGTGGGTAGCATCGGCTACGCAAGCGGGAAGTTCAAAGTCAGGCTCGCCTACTTCAAGGTGAATGACACTAATCCCTTGCGCTTCCATAGCTTTGGCTTTTTCTAATACTTCCATCACAATAAATGGCGACATGCAATGAACAGCGGGATTTATAAACGGACTCATGGTTAGTTTTATTTGGCGGCAAAGGTAGGGAAATAGTGAAGAATTGATTTGAAGTGAGAGAATAAATTTAAAAGTGAAAATGTATATTGAGGTAAATGGATGATTTTTGGTAAGTTCCCGATCCAACGCCCTGTTTATTTGTTAATACAAGAAATCCTTAATCCTTAAACCGATGTCAACCGAAGTAAGAAAAAAGCTATCACCCGAACAACAGCGGGAATTACTGGGCATATTGAAGACCCGATTCGAAAAGAACCCAACCCGACATAAACATGTGGAGTGGAATAACGTGCAAGCGAAGCTGGAAGCCAATCCTGAAAAATTAGGGTCACTCGGTGAAATGGAAAGAACTGGGGGAGAGCCTGATGTGGTTGTTTTTGATCAGAAGTCTGGAGAACTCACCTTTGTGGATTGTTCAGCTGAAACACCGAAAGACCGCAGAAATACCTGTTATGACGGGTCTGCCCAAAGGGAAAGAGAAAAGAAAGACGTATTTCCGCAGGGAAATGCATTGGATATGGCTGCCAACATGGGTATAGAGCTTTTAACTGAGGAGCAGTACCGCTTACTGCAGGAACTAGGCAATTTCGATACTAAAACATCGAGTTGGCTGAAAACCCCGCAGGATATCCGTGAAGCAGGAGGCGCAATTTTTGCCGATCGCCGGTATGGCCATGTTTTCGTTTATCATAATGGTGCACCTTCTTTTTATGCGGTAAGAGGTTTCCGGGGTTTACTAAAGATTTAAAAAGTGTTTCGTAGTGGTGAAGTCTCCGACCATGCCACTACGAAGCACTTTTTACGGAGTCTCTTTAAGACTTGATCACTATTTGGAAATTAACCCGTACTTTTGCGTTTTTATTTCATATTATGCAGTTAAAACAGGACTTACACATACACACGATATATTCAACAGGCGATGGCGCCATTGTTCCCCAGCAAACGATAGAGTTGATTGCTGCAATGAAGCATGCCGAGATTATTGGCATAAGCGATCATTTCGATTATCTGGAAGGGACGTTTGACGCTTACCAGAATAACGTTCGTTCATTCGGATTTAAGCTGGGTACAGAGATTGATGGTCACCGATGGGTGAAAGATGCCTTGCAGTATCCATTCGACTATTTTGTATATCATTGTTACAATACCGATGCCGATTACAAAGGCGCAGAGCAATTGCTTGCCTGTGGAAAGCCCTTGATTATTGCACATCCCATGGCTTTAAATACCGATCTGAACAAAGTTCCGCCACAAGCGCTTATCGAAATCAACAACAGGTACTCATTCCGTGCCGACTGGAGAGGCTTCTACACACCATTTGCCAATAGGTTCAGGTTTATTCTTGGCTCCGATGCACACCAACCCCATTGGTTAAATCATGTTGTGGCCAGCTATGTTGCACGGGAGCTGGGCGTGGAGAATACAATTATTTTTTGACCAACAATTATAAGCGTCTTACAAGCATTTATGGAAGGACTTTTCGCTTACAGCCTCTGGGGTTTATTTCTGGCCAGTTTTCTGGCAGCTACCGTTGTTCCATTTAGTTCCGAAGCGCTGTTGACTATACTAATTGTCAATGGTACCGATGCTTATACTGCTGTATTGGTAGCTACAGCCGGCAACTGGCTTGGAGGTATGAGCAGCTATGGCATTGGCTATCTGGGTCGCTGGGAATGGATAGAAAAATACCTTCGTGTAAAGCGCGAATCGATTGAAAAGTGGCATAACCGGCTTTACAAGCGAGGTGCAATTTTTGCCTTTTTAAGCTGGATGCCAGGTGTAGGCGATATCTTTGCTGTAGGTCTTGGTCTTATTCGTGCCAATGTTTGGATTACAGCCATCGCTATGCTTAGCGGAAAATTTGCCCGGTATGTGGTTTGGGGTTGGATTACAGGCTTGGTATTCTGACATTCCTAAGTTTTTTTTTGTATCAAAATATGCATCACTTATGATAAAACTAATAGCCGCCGATTTGGATGGCACATTGCTCAATGATAAGAAGCAACTTGGTTCCGATTTTTGGGAAACAGAGGCACAATTGCACAGCAAGGGTATTTATTTAACCCTTGCCAGTGGCCGGCAATATTACACGCTATTGGATGCCTTTGATGCAATTAAAGATCGCGCCATTTTTATTGCCGAAAACGGCACCTTCGTGGTATACAAAGGAGAGGTGCTTCATCTGGACGCTATGGATATGGCAACAGCCCATCCTCTCATCGAAACAGGACGGAAGATTAAAGGAGCCCACCTTATTGTATGCGGCAAACGTTCAGCTTACGTGGAAAGCACAGATGAAGCCTTTCTAAACGAAGTGCGTCTCTATTACAAACGCCACGAGATTGTAGACGATCTCACCAAAGTGAAGGATGACATACTTAAGGTAACTTCCTGCGACTTCAACGGCTCAGCTATTAACAGTTACCCGCACTTTAAGGCATTCGAAAGCGATTTTACAGTTGCGGTTTCGGGTGAAATTTACCTCGATATTACCAGTAAAACAGCAAACAAAGGTATTGCAATTAAGAAAATTCAGCAGAAGCTGGGCATTCTTCCGGAGGAAACACTTGCCTTTGGCGATTTTCTCAATGATTTGGAAATGTTGCAAGCTGCAAAGTACAGCTATGCCATGAAGAACGCACATCCGGAGATTATCAAAACAGCAAAGTACATTACCGAATTCGATAACAACAACAATGGCGTGCTGGAAGTCGTTAAAAAACTATGCCTTGCCAATTAATTATTTTGTAGCACTCTGCTGAATTGTGTATTTGTCGAAGGCCTCTACCAATTCAGGCGGTGCTACCGGCCTGCCCGTTTTATTGTTGATACAGGCCGCAATTACCTTAGCTTTTATGCTGAGTTTGTTATCGGAAAGTCGGTAAATATCCTGGTAAAAAATAAATTTCAGATTGCCTTCGCGTGCTGTATTTACCTTGCAAACAAACTCGTCGCCACTGCGAAGCGGCATTTTATAGTCAATTTCGATACGGATTACCATGGCATCAACCCCTTCATCGTGCATTTTGGCAAAGTTGAGGCCTGCAAACTCAAGAAACTCATGGCGTGTGTGCTCCAGATAATTTTGGTACACCGAGTTATTAACGATTCCCTGAATATCGCACTCGTAATCTCTCACTTTAAAGGGTAGTTCAAAAACGTAATCCATAGTTATAATGCTTTGAGGGGATAAAAATAATGGTTTATTTGATGCAATTAATTTTTATTGTTATTTCATTAATTCTTCCAGGCCTTTTCGTATCTGCATAATTCCTTTCCGTATCACATCTTCCTCCATACGCGATATGGCCAACCGTATATAGTTGCCGTCGGGCTTGTTCCAGAAGAATTTTTGTCCGCCCGATACCGCCACATTGTATTTGTACAAGTGTTTTTCGAGATCTACAATCTGGTTTTCGGGCAAATTTACTTTAAGCCAAAGCAGGTAACCTCCTAAAGGTGTCTGGTAATCTATCCATCCGGTAGGTATTAGTTCATCCAGAGCCTTCAACGCAGCCTGCATTCTTCGTTTGGAAACGCGATTGTTGCGTTTGATGTAGCCATCGAGATAGTTCTCTTTGAATAGTTCGGCTACAAGCATCTGTACAAAGGTGTTCGATGTAACGTCGTTTACACGTTTCATGGCGCACAACTGGTTTATACTTTTAGGATGCGCAACAACCCACCCC
Organism: Bacteroidales bacterium; assembly: GCA_036261135.1. Lineage (GTDB taxonomy): Bacteria > Bacteroidota > Bacteroidia > Bacteroidales > JAAUTT01 > JAAUTT01. Next base: position 6,476 of record DATALJ010000246.1, on the reverse strand, counting down.
AGGCGAAGTCCCGGAGAGAATACCTTCGAAAGCGAGCCAATATAAAACACGTGCTTATGTTTATCCATCGATTTAATAGGCAGGTGAACCTTTCCAAAGTACTTCATTTCTTCCTCATAACCGTCTTCCATGAGCAGAATGTTGTACTTTTCGCAGATCTCAAGCAGTTTTTCCCTGTGCTCCTGAGATGTGGAAACCCCCGAAGGATTATGCAGATTGGGAATGGTATAAACAAACTTAATGTTGTTTGTTTTCGCCGCTTTTTCAAGTGCCTGCAAGTCCATACCTGTTTTAAGCAAAGGTATTTCAATCACTTTCGCTTTGTGATACCTGAGCAAATACGGCAAAAGCTGATATGTGGGAGCTTCCACAGCCACTGTATCGCCTGCATTCAGGTATGTTCGTAATATCAGGTCTATGCCCTGGTTACTACCATGGGTTACAAGTATCTCGTCGGTTGAGGCCTTTATGCCATGCAGGCTAAGCCTTTCGGATATGCACTGGCGCAGAACAGCATTACCTTTTGGGTGCTCATACCCGAATAGTTGATGATTGGAAGGTACTACCAATTTTGAACAGTATTTGCGGATTTCATCAACAGGGATCAGGCGTGTATCCACATCAAGCTTCGAAAAGTCAATCATTTCGCGCGGCCATTCAGTGGAATCAATGTCTGCTGGCGAATTTCGATCATCCAGCATCCGGTGAGCGCTTTCATTCAGCATTTCGTTCCAGTTGACCGTGCAGGTATGGTCTTCGCCTGGTTTTTTGAGCAGCTCTTTGCGAGCCCGAACAATAGAGTAAGAACCTGGTCGGCTGTCGATATATCCCAGTGCCCATAAGTCTGTGTATGCCTTGTATACCGTCGATCGATTTACATCAAGCATGTCGGCAAGCTGCCGCGAGGGGGGCAATGCATCGCCATCGTGCAACACGCCGGAGGTTATGCGTTCTATGATGCCGTCAGTTATTTGTTTATAAAGGGGTGTGTCTTCGTCTTTGTTGATATTTAGAATCAGCATTTTGTTTAAATTGGTTGGATCAAAATTAGTACAAATTGGTTGTTTTTTATATGCCAATTACCAATTATTTTTGTTTACAGATTAAATGATCATGAATCGCATTCGTTTTTCAGCATTGCAAAAGGAGGAAATGACCCGTATTAAACCGCTTTGGGAGAAGCTCAACCAGCATCATCTGGCACTCTCTCCCCATTTCAGGGAATATTACGAGCAGTTTACCTTCGAAAAGCGGATGGCAAAGTTTCAGAAAGCCGAGAAAGTCATTCGTCTTATTGTTGCAGAGGATACCCAATCGCGGAAAATAGTCGGGTATTGCCTTACAAGCCTTCAAGATGACGGAGCCGGCGAAGTGGAATCATTATTCATCGAAGAAGCATACAGAGGCAACAAAATAGGCGAAGCGCTGCTAAAAGATGCCTGCAAATGGCTCGATGAACATAAAGTAACACGAAAGATCCTTGGCGTTGCTTACGGAAACACAAATGCAGAACGGTTTTACAAACGTTGCGGATTTTATCCGGCTTATACTGTATTTGCAACAAAATAATAGTAGAATAGGGCATTACAAAAAATGCAAGTTTTAATCGTCATATTATCCCTTTCACTACGTATTCTCCCCTGCGGGGGACGAGCGATTTAAGCGGTGTGCATACACACCAAACCATCAGTTTTTAGTTTTTATTATTGTTTGTCGGATATTTCTTATTGAAATACCTGTGGTATAATACATTTTAAAATTTACATATCATGAACATATCATTTGCCAACAGAATACATGGAGTTCCCCGCTCGTTTATACGTGAAATACTGAAAGTTGCCGGCGATAAGGATGTAATTTCCTTTGCTGGAGGGTTACCATATGCCCCGCTCTTCCCTGTTAAGGAAATACAGGAAGCTACAAACAGAGTGCTTTCCAAATCCGGCCCCCAATCATTACAATACAGCGATTCCGAAGGTTACGCGCCGTTGAGGGAGCAAATTGCAAAACGCTATAAAGAGAAACTTGGAAAAGAGATACCTGTAGATCAGATATTAATTACAACAGGCTCGCAGCAAGCGCTCGACTTATTAGGGAAAATATTTATCAACGAAGGTGATGAGGTAATTATGGAAGAACCCGGATACCTTGGTGCAATACAAGCATTTTCGGTATATCAGCCAAAGTTCCTTTCTGTACCGCTTCATGTAGAAGGGATGGATATAGATGGCTTGTCTAAAACCCTGCAAACGCATAAGCCTAAATTAATGTACACTGTACCGAATTTTCAGAATCCATCAGGTACATGCTATACGGCTGCAAACCGCGCACAGGTGGCAAATTTATTAAAGGACAAAGATGTATTGCTTATAGAAGATGATCCTTATGGTGAGTTAAGGTTTAAAGGTGAACCGCAGCTAAGTTTTAAAACATACCTGCCGGACCAAACCATTATGCTGGGAACATTCTCGAAGATCGTGGTTCCTTCATTCCGCATTGGTTGGATTGTTGCTCCGAAATTTATTATGGATAAACTGGTTGTAATGAAGCAAGCTGCCGATTTGCATACCAATTTCTTCTCGCAAATGATACTTCATGCGTATTTCGAAATGTTCGATAATAAGGCACATATCCGAAAGGTAAGCGAGGCCTACGGTAAACAACGCGATGCAATGGTAAATGCTATAAATAAATATTTCCCGGATAGCGTGAAGTATACACAGCCCGAAGGAGGCATGTTTTTATGGGCTACTTTGCCCGAAGGCATCTCTTCGGCTGAATTGCTGGAAATAGCCATGAAGAAAAAGGTTGTATTTGTTCCCGGTAACCAGTTTTATACAAACAAAACCGGCGATGTAAATACGATGCGACTGAACTTTACCTGTTCCAACGAAGAAACCATTGAAAAAGGTATTCGGATATTGGGTGAAACAATTGAAGAACTGATACAATCAAAAACACCTGCCCGCACCAGTTTTATAGCGAATTATTTAAGTGCTTTTTCCCATTCCGATTCACTTTTGTAACTGTTTAATTAATCGATAATATAGAAACCATGGAGTTTACCAACGCATACCAGGATTTAACAAGGGCTCAATCGTATGCCCAACTTGAGTTTCCCAACACATATTATCTGGCATACCGCGATTTGCCTAAGATTATTCGTAAATATGCCACTGGGAAAAAGGCAATTGATTTTGGCTGTGGAACCGGCCGTTCAGCCCGATTTTTGAATGGATTAGGTTTTGAAACAACAGGCATCGATATTTCGGCTGAGATGGTCGCTATAGCTCAGAATACGGATCCGAATGGCAACTATTTAGTAATCGAAAATGGCAAATTTTCTCAGCTTGAACAGGGATCATACGATCTGATTCTTTCTGTATTTACGTTTGACAATATTCCTGGAGTAAAAAACAGAATTAGTTTGTTTGACGGGCTGAAAAGTCTGCTAAAACCCGGTGGTGTAGGTGTTTTTCTTGATTCCACCGTTGAGCTTTATGCAAACGAATGGGCATCATTTTCCACCAAAGATTTTCCTGAGAACAAGACTGCGCGCAGCGGAGATAAAGTAAAAGTGATTATGAATGATGTCCCCGACAGGCGTCCGGTAGAAGACATCATATGGACAGATGCCGATTACAAGCATATCTTTGATGTTACTGGCTTTGAATTACTGGAAACCTTTCGTCCGTTGGCTTCGTGGGATGAACCATTTCTATGGGTTAACGAAACCCATTTAGCACCTTGGGTTATCTATGTGCTGAGGAAGTGATGGTTGGATAAGTCTGTCATTCGGACGAAGGCCGGAATCCCTTGCCTCTTCGTAGTAAAATGGATTCCGGCCTTCGCCCGAATGTCAGATATACATATATTATTTTCCGTCTTCGCCTGTAGGTCTTTGGAATACACGAAGCTCAAACAACGGAAGCATGGCCAATATATGGTCGTAAATATCGCATTGTAACTTTTCGTATGGAATGCCTGCTTTTTCTTTCGAGAAAGCGACCATTTCGATTGGTAATCCGAATTCGCCAGGTTGAAGATAATGTACAAGCTGCGTCATATCTGGGTGTATAAGCGCAATACCCTTCAAATAGCTTTCAAGATAAGCCCTGAATAATCCCAGATTGGTCATGGTTCGGTGCGAAGCATCATTCCCTTTATCGTCTGCAATGCTAGCTTCGGAAACATATTTTTTTACGTTGAAATTTTTAGCTACAACAGCATCATTCCCCAATTTCGAGAACATTTCCTCGTTATAGAACTTTACGCTCTTCATGTCAATATTAATCGACTTTTTAATGCGTCTGCCTTCCGATTCTTCCATACCACGCCAGTTTGTGAATGAGTCTGATACCAATATATAGGTGGGTATGGTGGTTACAGTTTTGTCCCAGTTCTGAACCTTAACCGTTGTAAGATTTATGTCTTGCACTACACCGTCGGCTTTGCGGCTTGGCATCTCAATCCAGTCACCCGGGCGCAACATATCGTTTGCCGAGAGCTGTATACTGGCTACTAACCCTAAAATGGTATCTTTAAAAATGAACATCAGAACGGCAGTCATGGCACCCAAGCCGGTAAAGAAACTGCCAAGGTTGAATTCAAATATGATATGTAAAACAAAAATGATGGCGATGGTGTAGAGAATAATTTTTGCAACCTGCAAATAACCTTTTATGGTGCGGGTTTTCGACATGGGCATAGTTAAATAAATGTCGTGTGCCGAATCAATAAAAGCTAAAAATGCAGCAAGGCTCACCACAACCATATATATCATTGATGCTTTTTGTATAAACGTTAGCCAGCCTGGGTAACCCGCCAATGGAAGTTGAACAGTGTAAAATATAACAATGGCAGGAGCAAGGTGCGCCAGTTTATGAAAAACTTTACGTTCAATCAGAATATCATCCCAAAGGGTTTCACTTTTTTTGGCGATATGTGATAAAATAGTGAGAATAATGCGTTTTGCGATAAAATTGGCAATCCACGCAAAAAACGCGATTAAAGCAAATACAATGGCTAGTTTAATCCAATCTGCATACATGGCTCCAACACCATGTGCAATGAGCCAGCTTTTCAGTAAGTTTATTTTGGAAAGATAAATATCCATATTGATTATTAGTTATTTACAATTCGAATGGTTGTTTTTTCGAGATGCAAATATAGCGAGATTCTTATTTCTTGCTCCTGCCAAATACGGATATATATTTAGATGCGCTTGCTATAGATCTTTTCGCTTTAATAATAAAAAGATGAGTGATAGAAAAACAGCCATTTCCGTGAGCACTATACCCATTGTTGTTATGGCCATGTGATTCTGAAACTCTTGGAAAATGTACTTGGAGAAAGGATTCGGTATAATGGAATTGATTGCATCTACCGGGAAATAGGGGGCAACCATTTTGAAACCTGCGGGAAGAGGTGCATTAGCAAATATCACGCTGGTTATAGGATCGATAAAAGCAGCATAAATACCGAAAAATACAATGGCAATACCTGTACGTTTAATCAAGAGTGCAATAAAGAAGGCAAATAACAGATATGTAAAGGTTGTAATAAAGAATCCACCAATGAATTCAATACCAGATAATATGTCAGCCATTCCCGTCACCGGGCTGTAAATGAATCCAAGTATCAACCCCAGCACGAATACAAGCAATGTGTTGGCAAGGCTAAATCCGAATATCATGATTATCTTGGAAAGAACAAATTCTTTACGGTTAAGTCCGTCTATGATATTCTGGCGCAATGTTTTAAATGTGATCTCGTTGGTAATGGATATAATTATAATGAATGCAAGGATTATTTTAAGCCACGATGCCACTTGCGTAAGGTTTTGCCAAATATCTCTGAAATCGTAAATGGGCAGCATAGTAGGGTCGACGCCTTTGAAATCGCCGGTCATAGCATGGTTCTTAATATATTCGAGCACGAACATGCCACTTCCACAAACGAGCACAACTACAAGGAAGTAGAGTGCGGTTATAAGCTTGAACGAGCGGTAGCTGCGTAATTTAAGCCATTCAATTTGAAATAGTCTGATCATTGTTTTGCGATAATATTTCTAAAAATTGCTGTTCTAAATTTTGTCTTTTGGTATTAAGGTGGGAGAGCACAATGCCTTTACTGGTAAGGTATTGATTAAGATCGTACCCCGTTTTGTCCTCCGTAAGCCGGATTGTAATGCATTGATGGTCTGGCGTTATTTCCGTGCAGTATGGGTATGACTTTACAATATCTAAAAGTGCGTCCATGTCTGGTGCTGCTATTTCTATGTGTTCCTTCTTCGAAAGTACTTCATTTACGTCGCCTGTGTAGAGTACTTTACCTTTGTTCAGCACCGCAAAATGGGTACAGACCTTTTGTACTTCGTCGAGCAGATGGCTGGCCAGAATAATCGTTTTTCCTTCAGCAGAAATCTTTACAATCAGTTCCCGCACATCGGCTATTCCCTGGGGATCAAGTCCATT
>DATALJ010000244.1:0-4150 GCA_036261135.1 Bacteroidales bacterium | reverse complement strand
GAGCATTCCAAACTCCGCAACCGCTGCCGACAAGTTGAAAGTGGCAGAAGAATGCCTGGTAACATCGCGGGTGGTGATGATATCGGTCAATAAGTTGCTCTCGTCGCTTTTGATGGGTTTATAGCGAACAATGAACGGTATATTTATGCTGACATATAAAAATATAAACATCAAGTGCAGGCGGAAGCCTTGTATATGGCAAGCGGCAGCGATGTTTTTCCTTGCAAACACGACGGCAGACGCGCGGAAGGCGACGACAATCGCGCGGAGACCGACGGCAGACGCGCGGAAGACGACGGCGAAGGCGCGGAGCCCGACGGCAACCGATGCAATGGCGACGACAGGCGTTGCAATGACCGACGGCAACCGACGCACCGCCGACGACAGGCACAACAATGCCGACGACAAGCGTTACAAAGCCATACGACGAGCGATAAAGTGACGACGACAGGTGTTCAAAGCCATACGGTAACCGATCATAAGCATACGACAAGCGTTACAATGACGACGGCAGGTGTTACAATGTCATACGGCAACCGATGCAATGGCGATGACAGGTGTTACAATGCCGACGATGAGCGTTACAAAGCCATACGGTAACCGATACAATGGCGACGACAGGTACTAAATGCATACGGCGAGCGATACATCAATAAATTAATTTGACTTGTATTTCATAATTTTATATCTTTCTCACGGTTATATGTATTATGCAAACAGAAGCTAACACATAACCTAATTTATTTAAAAATTAAAAATTCTTATTATGGATTCGAGACAAGAAGCCAAATTGAGCATGTACATTGTAGTGCGCGATTATCTAGCAAAGTTTCTCACCATTTTAAATGTGTTGCCCAACTTTACTACTTTCTACACTGCATTGCAAAATGTTATTAAGCAAATTCAAAGCACCGGAGAGGCGCAGGGCTTTGATACATCGGGGAACGCCGAAAATAAAAGTCTGCTGAAAGACGCGCTGATTAACCTCGCCGTCGACACCACCAGGAAGGTGAAGGCCTATGCGAAGTTTGTTAAGAACCAGGTTTTGCTTAAGGAAATGGATATACCCGAAAGCAAGCTGAAGCGGATGGCCGATACCACCCTGGTGAACGTTGTACAGGGTATTTACGACCGTGCGCAATCGAATATCACGGCCCTCACAACGTATTTAGTTACCGAAGCCACCCAAACAGCCCTGCAAGCAGCCATTACGGATTTTAGCGAGGCGATAGGACAGCCTCGTCTTGGATCGACCGAAACAAGCAAAGCCACAAAAAGACTTATCTTACAGTTTCAAGATGGTGATGCTGCTTTGAAAGATATCGACACGGTAGTGGAAATAATAAGCGCGACACAGGTCGACTTTTATAATGGGTACAAATCGGTGCGGAAACAAACACGCAATACATCGCGCACACTTGCCATTAAAGGTCTGGTAACTGACGCTGCTACCGGTGAGGGTTTAAAAAACGCCAAAGTAACGTTTTCGTTAAACGGAAGTGTAAACGGGAAAAATGTTTTTACCAAGAAAACCGCCGAAAAGGGAGGATTCCTGGTGCGCACAGCCCCGGAAGGCGCCTATGATGTAACTGCAGAACTGTTAGGTTACAAAAAGGGCAACGCCGAGGTAATTGTAATACCGGGGCAGATGAGTACGGTATATATTGCGTTGGAGAAAGCGTAGACATTTACAGGCAACTTGTAAAGAGGCATTAAGTAAAGGCTTAATGCCCCTTTTTTGGGGGGATATTCCTATCTACCGAGACGAACGATTGATGCGGGTGATGACGCTGGGCATATGAGTAATGGCGGTTTTCGAAGCGAGTCATTTTCAACCGAGATAGAAACCTTAATAGAAGTACTTCGCTTGGCAACCCACAAACCCCGCCATTAGTTAATATCGCGTGTTATTGGATTGTTGCTTTTTCAGTCCTTCTTTTTTCGAAGCTGCTTCTAATTTTGCAATCTTTTCTTTTAATAATAGAAGCTCTTTATTTTGTTCTATCGTGTAAAGTGTTAATTCCTCAACTTTCTGCAACAGCTTCATTTGAAGCTCTTTCATATTTACTCCATTCTCAATCATATCTTTCTCTGGAGCTACCTCGGGCAAGTGCTGGTTGGTTCTTACAAATTGTTCCAATTCCTTTAAGTCCAAAAGTTTGTAGTCATCTCTAAACACAAAATCACAACCACCTTGCAAACAAACCTTTACCTCAGAAGCACGAATGGTACCTTCCACATCTAGTTTGAACCTTGAATCTGGAGTAGAGGTACCAATACCAACACTTCCGTTTGATGCGATTCTCATTCTCTCATTTGAAGATTGATAAAATGTAATTGGTGCGATAGCAGAATTATAAATATTTAACGAATTAATTCCCCCGTATGAAGTATAGGATGATCCATTTTTAAAAATTTGAGCATTACCCCCGTCTGAATTTAATATAATATTGGAATAATCAGTTTGAGTAGTACCTCCGATATTTACATTTAAATATGAAAATGAAGAAGATTGTATATCCAATGGATAGCCTGGATTAGAAGTCCCAATTCCAATAAATCCATTTGAATGAATTCTCATTCTTTCATTTGAAGATTGATAAAATGTAATAGGTGCAATGGACGAATTATATATGTTTAATGAATTAGGTCCCCCATATGTAGTATATGATGTTCCCGTTCTAAAGATTTGAGCATCACCTTCATTTGTTTTTAATTTAATATTAGAATAATAAGTTTGATTTGAACCTCCTATGCCGATATTTAACGATGAGGAAGAAGATTGTATATCTAATGGATAAGCAGGATTAGGTATTCCAATCCCAACATAATTATTGCCAGATGATCCTTGTATTGTTCCACTTGGAGTATAAATCTGTGCATTTAAAACCATAACCGAACTAAACAAAATCAGGCTAATCAAAACTTGTTGTTTCATTTTCATTTATTTTTTAGTGTTTTATATTTCGAAGTACTGTCTCTTTTTGCAATAACCCATTACGTTTCAATAAACACACCTATTACGTTTATTCCCATTATATCTTTTTACGAGAAAAGCCTCATAAACCCTTGCCATAACTGAAAATAAAAAATTCTTGTATCTTCGGTTCTGTTTATTCATGTTGTGTTTATTGTGGCGGCTGGTTGTGTTTTAAATTTCCTCAAGATATAAATTATTTTGTTTCGACGAATACTGCGAGTTTTCTTCGCGAAGTAACTGGAAATATTATTTTAGATGAATGTATGCGCCTTGCCGATAAAATTATAGAGGTTGGTACTGCGGCGGATGGTATGGAGTTTGTTCAATGGGGCTTCGAGGTGGAGAAGATTACCCGGGGGCATATTTATTACTTGCCGGCATCATTTAAATTTTTTCATTTCGTAAAAATATATACTTTCTCCTTTCTCATTAAATTCAGTATTCTCGGCTTCCACTCTAAAAATAATGTATGAATCACCGTTTCTCATTTGTTTCGGTTTATCTACTTGAACAATAAATGCAGTGATTGGAATATTTCCTTTCCCTGAAAATTCTTTAATTGATTGTATGGAATTAATTACTAAAGGTTCATCGTTAGCATATACTTTTATTTTAAGATTTTCCGGTTTTATAGAAATGTCTACATTTTTTTCAGATTTTTCTTTATTCAAAAACTCAGAATAAGATAGATATTTTTTCAAACTCATGGGTCTAAAGTATATAAAAAATCCAGAATAACCACCATAAACTTCATATGCTGTTGTTCCGTAAATTTCTAATTTGTCATAACGCGGATTAATTATCAAATCTTTTTCGGCAATGATATTCCAAGCCCAGTATTCTAATCGCATTTTATCTTTGGGGACTTTATTTTCTCTTGGATATTCATTAGTGCGCATTACGAACATAGCCATATAGTTCCCCTTGTCGATATTTTTTAATGTATAGTTTCCATTTTTGTCAGTATAAGTTTCATAAACTTTGTCAAAGTCTTTGTGTAAGATTCTTACAACGCTACTGTCAATAGGATTTCCTTCAAAATCAGATACACGTCCTGAAATTGTAATTGTGCTTTGATAGTCTGAAACTTGTGCCTTTACAACATTTCCTATTATAAAGAGTGAAATCGATAGTATTAAAGTTAATTCTGTTTTCATTTCAATATATTTA
>DATALJ010000233.1:0-2416 GCA_036261135.1 Bacteroidales bacterium | reverse complement strand
AAGCCAACAAATGCTCCAGCAAAATCTTTAGTCCAATCAGGAAAAGGATGATTCCACCGAGAATCTCCATCTTCTTCCCAAATTTCATCCCGGTTTTCTTGCCGAATAAGATACCCAGCATCGAGAAAAAGAATGTGGTAAAGCCAATGATAAAGGTGGACTCGTATAAATTGAGGTTCTTATAGGATAAGGCGAAGGTAACGCCTACAATTAATGCATCTACACTGGTAGCCAGAGACATTAACACCAACACTTTTGGATCGAGCGGGTTAATGGGCTTTTTTTCTTCTTCGCTTTTCAGGCTTTCCACAATCATCTTACCTCCTATTAACGTTAGCAGCCCGAAAGCCAGCCAATGATCGAAGTTTACCACCAACTGTTCTATTCGTTTACCAATAAACCAGCCAATTAGCGGCATCAATGCCTGAAAAAAAGCCAGGGATGAAGCAATACGTGTGGCTTTCCAGAATGTAATCTCGCACATCATCAGGCCGCACGACACCGACACAGCAAAGGAATCGACTGACAAGCCTACAGCAATGAAAATCAATGTTATAAAATCCATACACAAGAGGTAGAGCGCAAAGATAAAAAGGATTGTGAAGGCACACTTACCCTTCACCATATTTTTTCTTAAAATTCAAAAAACTGATGAAACAAAAGTTTAGTAGTTTGTTATAAAAATATAACTCAGAATCAATCCATATCCTAAGTGTCTTACCTCTACAACTAATAAGGCTATGATCAAAGTATTTATCCTGGACGACGACGATTTACACAGCGAACTGAACACCCTAATGATGAAAACTATCGGCGTTACCGATATAGACATCTGCTCGTCGGGCAGGGAAGCAATGCAGTATCTCGAAGGATGCAAAACCAAGAGGCTGTTTCCCTCGTTAATGCTGATAGATTTGAATATGCCAGGCATGAATGGCTTATCGTTTATCAAAAATTACGAAGAGAAGTACCGACAATACAGTCCGGGCACGTACATTGTGATGCTAACCAACTCTATCCTCGACAGCGACAAGGATGAAGCCATGCAGTATAAATCGGTGCTTTATTTTCTGAATAAACCGCTAACAACCGTAAGATTAACTGAAATAATTCGTAAAATTGAGGCTTTAACGGACAAGCAACCACCATGAAGCTGTTTGACGAAGAAGAAAAAAAACAAATCATTCGGGCGTTTTACATTCCTGTTTTCCTGCTTTACCTCATTTGGGTCATTAAATTAATCGAAGTGCTGGGCGGAATTTCGTTCAGTAATCTCGGCATTTATCCACGAAAAGTGGAAGGTATGATAGGCATCCTCCTGTCGCCAATACTCCATGCGGATTTCAATCACCTTGTAAACAACTCCGTTCCACTGGTAGTACTTACGGCGGCCATCATCTATTTCTATCGTCCAATTGCACTCAAAGTTCTCGTTTTAATTTGGTTAATAACCGGTGTTTGTGTTTGGTTGGGCGGACGTCCAGCGTATCACCTGGGCGCAAGCAGCGTCATTTATGGCGAAGCAGCGTTCCTGTTTTTCAGCGGAGCCCTTAGCCGAAACATTCCACAGCTGGCCATTTCGTTACTCACAATATTCCTGTATGGTGGTATGATCTGGGGCATATTTCCCATTAACATGAAGATATCGTGGGAATCGCATCTGTTTGGAGCCTTAACAGGCATGGCACTTGCATTTATCTATGCCGAAAAGCTCCCGAAACCAGCGGAAAAGATATGGGATGACGAACCAGATGATGATCCTTATTGGGAAGTAACAGAGGAAGACAACAAGCCAACCTCTGCTGAAAAACATGAATAACTCTCTGATCAATAAATAATAAAATTGTATATCTTAGTAGCCGAAAAACAAAACAGTCTGTTAATCCTGCAGGGGTCACGCATGGCATTACCTTTGCAGTACTTAACAAGAACCCACATTTAACGCATGCTCATTAAGATTTATCCGGAAAACCCGAACTACAAGGAAATCGAAAAGGTAATCGCTGTGCTTCAGCGCGGAGGCATTGTGATTTATCCTACCGATACCGTGTATGGCATGGGCTGCGACATGCATAACCGCAAAGCCGTTGAGAAGATTGCGAAGCTTAAAGGGATAAAGATGGAAAAAGCGCAGTTCTCGCTCATTTACCATAGCCTTAGTCAGCTGTCGGAATATACACGTCCCATTTCGAACAACGTGTTTAAGTTGATGAAAAAGAACCTGCCCGGACCTTTTACCTTTATCCTGAATGCCAACAACAAGGTACCCGAAGTTTTCCAGAGTAATAAGCGAACGGTAGGAATACGAATACCCAATAACCCTATCGTACTTGAGATAGCACAGGATTTTGGCAGCCCATTGCTTACCACCTCTGTTCACGACGACGATGAAATTATCGAATATACCACCGATCCA
>DATALJ010000220.1:0-34689 GCA_036261135.1 Bacteroidales bacterium | reverse complement strand
TGATCTGAGCCAGGACTTCCGTCTGAATGGAAAACATGGCAACCGCACGTTTATTTACGGACTGCCGGAACTTAACCGCGAAGCTATAAAGAAAGCCGATAGTATTGCCAATCCGGGCTGTTTTGCAACAGCATTCGAACTTGCATTGTTGCCTTTAGCTGCAAGCAGCAATATTAAAAGCGAAGTACACATTAATGGTATTACAGGATCTACAGGTGCTGGCCAGGCATTAAGCGATACCACGCATTTTAGCTGGCGCAACAACAATATATCAATTTACAAAGCCTTTTCGCATCAACACTTAAAGGAAGTGCGTCAAACACTAGAAGGTGCAGCAGGTACAAAAGTTCCTAAGCTGAACTTCCTGCCATTAAGAGGTAACTTTTCACGTGGGATTTTCCTTTCGGCTTATACCGATTGTGCTTTAAATACAGAAGAAGCGGTTTCGCTATACCGCAATTTTTATAAAGATGCAACCTTTACCCATGTTTCGGACCATGAAATAAGTGTAAAAGAAGTAGTAGGAACAAACAAATGCTTACTCACTGTTGAAAAGCACGATGAAAAGATTCTCATCACCTCGGTAATTGATAATCTCACAAAGGGTGCTTCCGGACAAGCAGTCCACAACATGAATCTCATGTTTGGACTAGATGAAAAAGCAGGACTGGGGCTTAAACCCATCGCTTTTTAAAGGGCTACAACCATTTTAATAACGATTTCAAAAAACAAGCATAATGAATCTCTTTGATGTTTACCCATTAATTGACATAGAGCCTGTAAAAGGCGAAGGATGTTATGTTTTCGATGATCAGGGAAACAAATATCTTGATTTATATGGCGGACACGCTGTGATATCAATTGGACATAGCAATCCATATTATGTTAAAAAAGTAACCGATCAGTTACATAAGATTGGTTTTTACTCCAATTCGGTAATTATTTCACTTCAGCAGGAATTGGCTGAAAAACTTGGGCGTATTTCAGAATACGAAAATTACCATCTTTTCCTTTGTAATTCAGGTGCGGAGGCCAATGAGAATGCCCTTAAGCTGGCATCGTTTCATAACGGTCGCCAACGTGCCATCGCATTTAAAGGCGCTTTCCACGGACGTACTGCCGGCTCTCTGGCCGTAACCGATAATCCGGCAATCTCCGCTCCAATCAATGCATCCAACCATGTTACTTTCCTTCCGCTTAACGACATTGAAGCCGTTGAAGCAGAGCTCTCCAAAAGAGATGTTGCATGCGTAATCATTGAAGGTATTCAGGGAGTAAGCGGCATAGTAATGCCATCGGACGAGTTTCTAAAAGATTTGAGCCAGGTATGTAAGAAATATGACACCGTGCTTATCCTAGACGAAATACAATCGGGATATGGCCGTACTGGCAAGTTCTTTGCACACCAATGGGCCGGAATAGAACCCGACATCATTACTACAGCTAAAGGCATGGGTAATGGCTTTCCGGTTGCAGGAGTTTTAATTCATCCTAAGTTCAAAGCCAAACATGGTATGCTGGGTACAACGTTTGGCGGCAATCACCTTGCTTGCGTGGCCAGTATAGCTGTTTTAGATGTAATGGAGCACGATCAGCTCGTTGAAAATGCGTTGGAAGTAGGAAACTATTTCATCGAAAAGCTTAGTGCTATCAAAGAAATCAAGAATGTAAGAGGACGCGGATTAATGCTCGGCATTGAGTTTCCTTATGCAACCAGCGAACTTCGTAACGTCCTGATTAAGGAAGAGAAGGTATTTACTGGTTCTGCTTCGGCTAAAAACGTAATCCGTTTGTTACCCCCCTTAAATATTGAGAAAAGCGAAGCAGATATGTTTATCACCCGTTTGAAAACTGCACTTAGCAAAATAGAAAGTAACGTAGCCAAGGTTTGTTAATGAACTAGAATGTTCCCATAAATGAAAGCTCAGCTTTTTCATGTAAAAGTACTCGTACAACGAATTGGAATACTTGTATTAGCTTATTTTGTCTTACGAGTACTTTTCTATTTTTTCAATTTCAAGGTTTTTGGAAGTCTGTCATTCTACGAATCAATCAAAATAATACTTGGCGGATTAAGATTCGATATAACCACGATCGTTTATTACAATCTTCCGTTTATACTCCTGCATATCATTCCTAATCCTTGGCACGAGAAGAAATGGTACCAAACCTCGCTTCACGTCGTATTTATACTGTTTAACTACTTTGCATTTGCGCTGGCTGTAGCTGATTTTGAGTATTTCAAATTCAACAACAAACGTATAACACTCGATGTGCTTGGCATGGGTGGAGCTTTTCTAAATCTGCTACCCCAGTTTATCAAGGATTTCTGGTATTTATTTATCATCTACGTCCTAGTAATTGTTGGAACCGAGAAATTATATGATAAAACAAAAGTAAAAAAAGAGCGCTTGCCCGTCAATTATGTAGTGCAGGCGTTTCTGTTTATTGTAGTTCTTGGCGCAAGCTTCCTGGGGGCACGTGGTGGTTTACAAACCATTCCCATTACTCCAATTAACGCTTCGGAGTATGCCACATTCAACAAAGTAAGCCTGGTTACCAACTCGCCCTATACGTTTATCTTCTCGCTACAAATGCGTCAGCTTGAAGAAAAGCATTATTTTGACGACAGTACTTGCAAAAAATACTTCTCAACACTGCAAAAGTTTGATTCTACAGCATCTGCAAAGCATGACAATATCGTTATCATTGTCATGGAAAGCTTTGGAAAAGAGTATGTAGGAAAATTAAACAATAACAAAGGGTATACCCCTTTTCTCGATTCGCTGATTGGTGTATCCAAGGTTTATCCGAATGCCTATGCAAATGCTGAGCGCTCCAGCAAAGCCATTGCAGCCATTATGACTGGCGTACCATCGCTCATGGATGAGGAAATTATGCGTTCGCTATATCAGGGCAACTGTTTCTTTGGCTTGGGGACAGCGCTTAAAGAGAAGGGATACTACACAAGCTTCTACCATGGCGGTATCAATGGAGAATTTAATCTCGACCGCTTTGGATACCTGGCTGGTTTCGATCATTATTTTGGCCGTAACGAGTTTGGAGATGAGCGCTATTTCGATGGAAACTGGGGCATATACGACGAAGAATTCTTCCAATACTTTGCCAATCAAATAAGCAAGCAACCCGAACCTTTCTGCAGTGTGTTCTTCTCGTTGTCGTCTCACCATCCCTATAATGTACCCAAGAAATATAAAGGGAAATTTCCAAAGGGCAATGCTGAAGTCATTGAAAGTATTGGTTATGCCGACTTCTCTCTTGGGCGATTTTTTGAAACTGCAGCTAAAATGCCATGGTTCAAGAATACATTGTTTATTGTGGTGGCCGATCATACCTTTGGCCAGCATGAATTTACAAGCGAAAAGTATAAAAACTCGCTGGGAAATTTTTCCATACCTTTTATCCTGTATAAGGCGGACGGCTCGTTTGCAGGAGTCGATTCTTCGGTAGTACAACAGGTAGATATTATGCCTACCGTTCTCAAATATACCGGATACCATAAACCCTTTACTGGTTTCGGAAAGAGCATCACAGATAGTGAAGGAAACAGATATAGCGTACAATACATAAATCGGTTGTACCAAATACACGACCGTAAGTACGTTTTAATTTTTGATGGAGAACGAACCGTAGGATTGTACGACTTCAGAAACGATGTAGGATTAAAAAACAACCTTGAAAAGCAGTATCCCCAAATAAAAGAAACAATGGAAAACCAGATAAAAGCTATAATTCAAACCTATAATTATAAAATGATAAGGAATAAATTTTGCGATACCGCTGAATAATTTGGCGTTTTACAATCTTTAGGACTATTTTTGAAAACAGAAGAAATACATAATGAAGAGCTTAACCATACTAAAAATTGGAGGAAACATCCTCGATAATCAGGATTTATTACCTGCCATGCTGGATAACTTTGCAGCCATTGAAGGAAACAAGATACTGATTCATGGAGGCGGCAAAATAGCTAACGTTTTAATGAAACAACTAGGTATTGAGCCAAAAATGGTTGACGGCCGACGAATTACCAACGACAAAACCCTTGAAATTGTTACAATGGTATATGGCGGATTAATAAACAAAGGCTTGGTCTGCTCTCTTCAGGCACGAGGATGTAACGCCATAGGATTAACCGGGGCAGACGCCAATGTTATTCCCGCAGTAAAGCGTCCGGTAAAGGAAATAGATTACGGCTTTGTTGGCGATGTTGATACATCAAAGATTAATGCTACTACAATCGAAAAGTTACTCAACCATGACCTTGTACCCATTTTTGCTCCTTTAACCCACGACAACAAAGGCTCTATGCTTAACACAAACGCCGACACCATTGCATCGTCGGTAGCTGTTGCATTGGCTAAATCGTTTAAAGTTAAGTTGATCTACTGCTTCGAAAAGAAAGGTGTTTTATCCGATGTTAACAACGAAAACTCCGTAATATCTGATATTGACGAAACAATATACACACAATACAAGTCAAAAGGCGCTATTCACTCAGGCATGATCCCGAAGCTCGACAATGCGTTCAATGCCCTGAAGGCAGGCGTAGCGCAAATTGTAATATGCGGCCCAGACGCTTTTAAAACAACAAATCCTAAACAAGGAACAATGATACATCTTTAAACTATGGAAAACTTGAAATTTGCCATCATTGGTGGCGGTAACATGGGAGGCGCTGTAGCCGAAGGCTTCCTGAAAACAGGCCGTATAAAAGCCGAAAGCATCTATATTACAGACCAACGAAGCACTCCGCTCGAATATTTTGAAGCCAAAGGCGTACATACCGGTAATAAAAATGCTGAAGCTGTTGCATTCAGCGATGTGGTAATTATTGCTGTAAAGCCATACCACGTAAAAACTGTATTGCAGGAGATAAAACCTGCATTGAACCCGGTCAAGCACATGTTAATCATCATCGCTGCCGGTGTTTCCATAAGCGATGTAGAAGAGGTAGTTGGGAAAATGCCCATATTCAGAACAATGCCCAATACCGCTATTTCTATACAAGAGTCGATGACCTGTATTGCCGAAGGTAATTCTACCGAAGCACAGCAGAATAAGGTATTGGAAATATTCAATCTTCTTGGAAAAACCGTTTTTATTAATGAAGACCTGATTGATGCTGCCACAGTACTTGGCTCATGCGGTACAGCTTATGCCTTGCGCTATTTAAGGGCTTCTATCCAGGGTGGTATTGAAATTGGATTTAATGCCGAAATTGCTCAGCTCATTGCCGCACAAACTGCCTTAGGTGCAGCTAAATTAATCATGGAAACCGGTCACCACCCAGAACAGGAGATTGACCGCGTTACAACACCAAAAGGAATCACTATTGTAGGCCTTAACGAAATGGAACACCAGGGATTCAGCTCAGCGCTGATAAAAGGGCTTATTACATCGTATAATAAAGTAAGAAAATAATATCCTCATCTGTCATTCCGGCCTTCGCCGGAATGACAGGTTGGCTCGTTGGACCTTAGTCTCTCC
Organism: Bacteroidales bacterium; assembly: GCA_036261135.1. Classification (GTDB taxonomy): domain Bacteria; phylum Bacteroidota; class Bacteroidia; order Bacteroidales; family JAAUTT01; genus JAAUTT01. The sequence goes on along the minus strand of DATALJ010000220.1, from coordinate 29,178 downwards.
ACTACGAAGACTTATTTAGTAACTTATGTCAATATAGCTTCGAACAATAATTTATTGTATTTTTAGGTTCATGATTCGTGTTTACAAAACAACTAACGGCTAATTATTATGAACACTAAAATTCAGTCATTACTTTCTGCAAAAGTATTGCTTTTGCTCATATTCACATTCTTTCATTTCGGGACAACAGACGCTGCCGAGCTTCACCCATGGGAAATGGTTGAAATAACCTTAAAAGCAGAACAACAATACAGCAACTATTATACAGACGTAACCTGCTGGGTCGATTTAAAAGGGCCTGGCTTTGAAAAGCGCATTTACGGCTTTTGGGATGGAGATAACTTATTCAGGGTTCGCATTGTTGCTACGGAACCTGGATTATGGCAATGGAAAAGCGGATCGAACCAGACGTCTGATAAAGGCTTAAACGACCAAACAGGTTCGTTCGAAGCTAAAGCCTGGACTAAAGAAGAATTAGCCGAAAACCCTAACAGACATGGATTTATTCGTCCAACAACCAATGGCCATGCACTGCAATATGCCGATGGAACGCCATTCTTCATGATTGGCGATACCTGGCTGGCTGGCACAACCTGGCGTTTACCATTTCGCGGAGCTGCAACTTCAAACAATTATATTCCCGGGCCCGGAATAGGGTTCGAGGATGCTGTTATTTACAGGAAAAATCAAGGCTTCAACTCTGTAAGTATGATCTCATGCTTCCCCAACTGGGAGACTGACGAAAACCCAAGTACATACGCCAATAAAGACGGTATTTACGTTCGAAACGCATGGGAAAAATTCGATTACCTTGTGGAAAACGGCAGCATGACAGCCAAAAACATGCGCGACGAGTACGGGAATCTGCCTTTTGTAATGTCGAAGGAACACAAAGGGGTTGCTGACTTCAACCAGATTATTCCTGCCTATTTTAGTAGTTTGGATAAAAAGATGGAGTACCTCTCCGAACAAGGTTTTGTATCTCTATTGGAAACTGTGCGCCGGGACATGTGTCCAACCTGGAAGGCCTATTATAACTTCAACGAAACGTATGCACGCTTTGTGCAGTACCTTATATCGCGCTACGGAGCATATAACATCTTCTTTAGCGGCATCCATCTGGACTGGATACCCAAAGAATACAGTCTCACAGCCGACGAATTCAACGAAGCACTCACCTATCACTTGAATAAATATGGCCCGCTGCCTTTTGGACAGCCGCACACAACGCTTATAAATAACTCTACATACCTACAGTTTGGTCATTACAAGCAATGTCCATGGCTAACCATGCACAGCGTAGGTAATAAACCCCGCGACCATAGGGTTTCCGGCGCTATCGATACGCTTTTCAACCTTGTTCCTGCTTACCCTGCTATTAACTTTGAGCCTTACTACACAGGCTGGAACCACGAAATAAACATGCCCAATGGTGAAAGACCGCCAGCCAATTCGGAGCGCGATAATTACTTTGCCAGGGCACAAATGTATGGCTCGGTATTATCAGGTGCACTCTCAGGACATGTTCACGGTACAGCAGCCTACGATATTACGACCACAGGAGAACCAGAGGGTATGCGCCCTCACATTTGGGAAGCATTAAAATACGAGTCGGGCAATTACATGCAACACCTCAAAGCATTTATATTTTCGGAAGGAGGCAGGTTCCAGAATCTACAACCTGCGTGGCGCAACATTCATCCGCAAAAGGCGACCAATGCACCTGAGAAAGGATTGGATGGCTGGTCGTACATGATGATAACCCCAGAAAAGGATCTGGCATTGCTGTATTTCGAGAACCAAGCAGTTGTTCCCGAAATTACCGGCTTCACCCCTAATAAATCTTACTCTCTTGCATGGTTTAATACTGTTAATGGCTCATGGAGTGAAAAGATAATTTTAAAATCGAATAAAAAAGGAGTAATTGCTATCCCATCTTTTCCGGAAGGAAATAAGATTGCAGGACACGATTGGGCGGCAAAGATTATAAAGAATAAATAAGAGATTGGGATAAAGTGCTTCGTAGTGGCGTAGTCAGGAGACTACGCCTAGCGTTCAGCTTATTTTTAAATAAAGCCAATTGAATACTTTGTCATTCTGGCGAAGCCCGGAATCCCTATCAAAAGACATCTTTTAGACTCCATAGTTAGGGGATTCCGGCCTTCGCCGGAATGACAACCCTTCACAGCCTCTTAACTTAGCTATAAAGCAATCTTCTCCACCCCTATCCCTGGCTTATTATTCAGAACTATTCTGCCATCAACCACTTTCATACCATCGAACACGTCATTTTTAATCAACAGCGCCCCGTCCAGATCAGCATAGTCGGCATTCAGCGAAAGATGAGCAGCTGCTGATATTCCACAGGAGGTTTCTGTCATACAGCCTATCATGGTTTTCATACCAACCGACCTTGCAAATTCGAGCATTTGATGTGCTTCGTGCATGCCCGTGGATTTCATAAGTTTGATATTTACTCCATTGTATGCTCCATACATACTTTTAAGATCGGAAAAACGGCGGATTGCTTCATCAGCAAATATAGGAAGTGGACTATGGGCGCTCAACCATGCGATATCATCCATATTCTCCTTTGGCAATGGCTGTTCAATAAACAATACATGTTGCTCTTTGAGCCAATAAGCCATATTCAATGCGTAATTGCGGTCGGTCCAGCCCTGGTTAACGTCTACGAATAAGGGTTTATCTGTAATGGAGCGAACAGCTTCAATCATGGCTTTATCATTTCCCGGTCCTACTTTTACCTTGAGCATTTTGTAAGAAGAAGCCTCCATTGTTTTCTGCACAACCATTTCCTGGATATCAATTCCAATAGTATAAGAAGTTGAAGGCGCTTTATTAGGATCATACCGCCATAAGCCATACCAGGGTTGACCTTTGATTTTCCCAACTAAATCATGCAGAGCAATATCAATAGATGCTTTTGCCGCATTATTCCCGGGAGCAATAGAATCAATATATTGAAGGATTTCTTCTATATTATAAGGATCTGAAAACCTTTCCAGATCAACCTTCGACAAAAATGATATAACTGATTGCTGCGTTTCGCCAAGATAGGGCGGCATCGATGCCTCTCCATACCCAATTAAACCATCATATTCAAGTTCAGTAAGTACTACAGGTGTAGTGCTGCGGGAATTAGAAGCAACTGTAAACACGTGCTTCAATTCTAACATGTAGGGTAAGAATGAGAGCTTTAATTTAGTTTTATTGCTTTGCAAAGGTTTTCAATTTGTTATACCCAAAGATATATATTTATCTATTGATAATACTGAATTTTACGATACTGCATTACAACAATCCGAACATTATGGCTACTTAACGGTTATTATTGCAAAACTAAATATATGGATGGTTTCGATCAGTCAAGATCCCTGTTTTTAAAGAAACTGGGACTAACTTTGGGTGTAGGTACATTTTTGCCTTCGTCATACAAAATTGCATTTGGCATTCAGGAAAAAGCCGCTGAATTTGCGTTAACACCCCAGCAATCTGTCTTTATGAAGCAATACGAGCAATGGATTGATGATTTTATTCCTGTAATCCGCCGCCAGAAGGAAGATCCCGAAGACTATGAAAACAATAAGAAGATTGTTGTGCTTTCCGAAAAAGCGAAAACCTGGCAGAAAGAATTGGTGGAATATATGAAAGATGAAAACTTCGCAAAGCACTATATGATTGTTACAGAGCGCATGACATTTGAAATTTAGTCTTAAAAAATAAATGCCAAAAAAAAAGTTGAAAACTGCATTAAACCTTTTATAATTTCTCTGATCCAATAGCTACAAAACAGTAAAAAAGCCGTAAAATAATCATGACACCATAAAGGAAAGCCGTGATATATTTTGCAAAACTTAAAAATCAGAGATATGAAAAAGTGTTTATTTTTACTTTTATCAGCAGCGAGTGTACTGCTTTTTGCATGTACAAAAGATGGAGATCAGAATGTAACTATGAAAGTACATCTGACAGATGCACCGGGGGATTATGAACAAGTACTGATAGACATTCAGGATCTTCAGATTCATGTTACCGGGGATGGTAACGAGAACGGCTGGCAAAGTTTACCCGTAGAAAAAGGAGTTTATAACCTTCTTGACTTCAGAAATGGTATGGATGCATTACTTGCTACAACTACCCTGCCAGCAGGTAAAATCTCACAAATGCGACTGGTTCTTGGTTCTAATAACCAGATAAAAAAAGAAGGTACATTATACAACCTGGAAACACCTTCGGCCCAGCAATCGGGTTTAAAATTTAACATTGATGCAACATTAACCGAAGGTATAACCTATGAACTATGGATCGACTTTGATGCAGCGCGCTCAATTGTTGAGAATGGGAGCAACCAGTATATCCTGCGGCCAGTAATCAGAACCTTTACAAAGGCAACATCAGGAGCTATAAAGGGTGTAGTATCTCCTGCTGAAGCTTTACCAGTTGTAAAAGCAATCGCCAACGGGGATACCGTTACAACCATTGCCTCAGAAGATGGTAATTTCTTACTTCAAGGATTAAATGCGGGAACATGGAAAGTAACTTTTGAGCCTGTAGAGCCTTATGGAGAAAAAACAATATCTAATATTGGAGTATCCATAGGTGATGTTACCCCTATGGATACCGTAAAGCTACTACAAGCCTTATAAACTGGATTGCCCAAAAAGAAAAGCCGCAATGAATTTAATCGTTGCGGCTTTTCTTTTTTTTAGTGTTTTATTATGGAATCCATTCTATATCTGCCTCTTCAGCACCATTCAGGGCCTTATTCAAGAGGTCGATAATAGTTTGGGGAATGCCCTGCTCAGCCATATATTCCACCGTATCTTTATTGATGTAATAATCGGTATCCTCCGGGTTTTCGACCTCGAGCTCCGTCTGGAGTATTGCAAAATCGGCCTCGCTTAAGAAGCCAAGCTCCTGACGAGTTTCTTTATTTACTAGTTTGATCATATCTGCATTGTTTAGGGTTTCAGTTATTTTTTGTGCGAAGCCATCCATTCTTTGGCATTTACAAAGGCCTTAATCCATGGAGTAACTTCATCGGTCCTGCGATTAGCAGGATACTCCGCCCAGTTCCATGTAAATATAGCTCTTTCGAGATGAGGCATCATTACAAGGTGGCGACCATCGTCGGAAACAATACCTGCAACATGGTAATCGGAGCCATTCGGGTTTCCAGGATATGCTTCGTGGCTGTATTTCATCACAATGTTGTATTTATCGGCAGTGTATGGTAACGAGAATTTGCCTTCGCCATGAGCAACCCAGATACCGAGGCGACTATCCGCAAAATCCTTGAGCATTACTGAATTATTCTGAGGAATACTTACATTAAGGAAGATCGATTCGAACTTATGCGACTCGTTATGTAACATAACAGGCTTCTGTTCATGGTTTGGATTAACAAGTCCCAGTTCAATCATTACCTGGCAACCGTTACATACGCCCAAGCTTAATGTATCCTTGCGTTTATAGAAGTTTTCGAGCGCTGTTTTGGCTTTTTCGTTGTACAGGAAGGCTCCGGCCCACCCCTTTGCAGAACCTAATACGTCGGAATTAGAGAACCCGCCAACAAAAACGATCATCTGTACATCCTCAAGCGTTTCACGGCCAGAGATCAAGTCGGTCATGTGAACATCTTTCACATCCATACCCGCAAGGTACATGGCATAAGCCATTTCACGATCGCCATTTACGCCCTTTTCGCGGATAATGGCAGCTTTAACACCTGTTGGTTTGCGACGCTTCGGATCAATTCCCATAGAAGCGAAGGTGCCGTTGAATGCAGCAGGAAACACATATGAAAGCGCCTGATTTTTATAGTTGTTGAAACGTTCAAATGCTTGTTTTTCGCCACTCTGGTTCCTGTCGAGCAGGTACGATGTTTTAAACCATAAATCGCGCAGTGTGTCGATGGCAAATGTATATTTTTCTCCGTCTTTCTTAATGTTCAGCTTCCTGTCGCTTGTAAGCACCCCAATGAAGTTGCTTTCGATGTCGTAAGAACTCAAATATTCAACCACATCTTTCAGATCCTTCACCTGAATGATGATTCCGGGATTTTCGCTGAAGAGGAGTTTTACAATATCTTTTTCGTAGATATCAGACAAATCAATATCCAAACCGACTTTTGTTCTTGCAAATGCCATCTCCAGAAGGGTAGTAAGCATACCACCCGCTGAAATATCATGTCCTGCAAGTATTTTGCCCTCATTTATCAGTTCCTGAACAGCATTAAAGGCCTTCAGGAAGTACTCGGGATCGGAAACAGTAGGCGCTTCATTACCCAAAGCATTTACAGTCTGCGCAAAGCTACTACCACCAAGGTAATATGGCGATTGAGAGAAATCAACATAAACGAGCGATGAGCCATCCACATCTTTCAATACAGGCGTAACCGCTTTACGTATATCGGTAACCTCCGCCGAAGAAGAAATGATAACCGTTCCGGGAGAGTATACCACGTTTCCGTCAGGATACTTCTGAGTCATCGAAAGCGAATCCTTACCTGTAGGAATATTGATACCTAATGCAACCGAGAAATCACTGGCAGCCTTTACCGCACGGTACAAGCGGGAATCTTCGCCCGGGTTCTTGCAGGGCCACATCCAGTTTGCACTAAGTGAAATACCTTTCATCTTATCCTGAAGCGGAGCCCAAATGATATTGGTAAGCGATTCGGCAATAGCCATGATAGATCCCGCAGCAGGATCGATAAGTGCAGCGCCCGGTGCATGACCGATAGCGGTTGCAATACCTTGTGGTCCCTGATAATCTAAAGCTACAACAGCCATATTATTGAGCGGAAGCTGAATCTCGCCTGCAGTTTGTTGCAGCGCAATACGTCCGGTAACGGAACGGTCCACCTTATTGGTTAACCAGTCCTTACAAGCAACGCCTTCCAGTTGAAGTACGTTTTCAATATAGCTTTGAATCTGTTTTTTATCGTATTTTAAACCTGCGAACGACTGTGCATCAGTTTCGTCGCGCATGATGGTCTTGGGAGGATTACCAAACATGTCTTCCAGCTTAAGGTCGATGGGTTTGGTATTATTCTTGGGATCTACAAAAGTAAACTGATGATCGCCGCTTGATTCTCCAACTACATACATCGGAGCTCTCTCACGATCAGCAATGCGCTTGAGCAAGTCAATATCTTTATCTTTTAGAACAAGCCCCATACGTTCCTGAGACTCGTTTCCAACAATTTCTTTCGATGAAAGCGTTGGGTCACCTACAGGAAGCTTGCTAATATCAATTACACCACCTGTGGCATCAACCAATTCAGAGAGACAGTTCAAGTGCCCACCAGCACCATGGTCGTGGATAGAAACAATCGGATTGTTTTCCATTTCGCCCAAAGCACGAATGGCGTTACACACACGTTTTTGCATTTCGGGATTCGAGCGTTGTACTGCATTAAGCTCAATGGCATTGGCGTATTCGCCGGTATTAACAGACGAAACAGCGCCACCACCCATACCAATGCGGTAGTTATCGCCACCTAGAAGTACAATCTTATCGCCTTTAATGGGCAGGTCCTTTTGGGAATCCTTCATTACACCAAAGCCAATACCGCCGGCCATCATAATCACCTTGTCGAAGCCGAATTTCTTCTTGCCTTCTTCGTGTTCAAAGGTCATTACGCTACCGCAGATGAGAGGTTGACCAAATTTATTTCCGAAATCACTAGCCCCATTCGAAGCTTTGATAAGTATTTCCTCCGGTGTTTGATACAGCCACTTGCGTGGTTCAATGTTCTTTTCCCATGGACGGCCACCATCGAGGCGTGGGTATGAGGTCATATACACAGCTGTTCCTGCAAGAGGGAAAGCGGCCTTACCACCTGCAATACGGTCGCGAATTTCGCCGCCTGTACCTGTTGCAGCGCCATTGAATGGTTCTACAGTGGTTGGAAAGTTATGTGTTTCAGCTTTGATCGATATTACGGTTTCCACATCGCGAACCTCGAAGAAATCGGGCTTATCCTGTGTTTTAGGAGCAAAAAGACCGATTACAGGGCCTTGCAGGAAAGCACAATTATCGCTATATGCGGAAACCACCCTGTTTGGGTTGGTTTTGGTTGTATGCTTGATGAGTTGGAAGAGCGTCATTGGCTTTTCTTCGCCATCGATAATGAAAGTGCCGTTAAATATTTTGTGGCGGCAGTGTTCAGAGTTAACCTGTGAGAATCCGAATACTTCCGAGTCGGTAAGTTTTCTGCCCAGCTTATGGCTCAATGATTTCAGATAGGCTATTTCGTCGGCGTTCAGTGCCAATCCTTCTTTTTGGTTGTATGCATCAATATCTTCAATATTAATGATAGGATCGGGCTGGCGATTAATGGTAAAAGTATCCTGTGTAAGCCCGTTATAAATGGCTTGCAACATACGGTCGAAATGAACGTTTTTGGATTCAACCCTTGTAAACTCTTCAATCCGTTCAATACCTTTAATACCCATATTTTGGGTAATTTCAACTGCATTGGTACTCCATGGCGTAATCATTTCCACACGCGGACCACGGAAAAAACCTTCCAGTTTGTCGGCTTTAATTAAGGTTGCCCCGCTAAAGAGCCATTCCAGCTTTTGAATGTCGTTGTTTTCTAATGTTTCTTTTACTTTAACAGCGTATATCTGCTTCGCTTTCCCCTCGAAATATAAGATCATCAGTTTTGAAGTATTTAAATTCACCGCAAAAGTAAGAAAAAGCATAGTAATTTTTCGTTCCGAGATTCATTTAAATATCAACATCTTTTCGTTAATTTTGGAAGCAATCAAATAATTTCTAAACCCAATTAAACCTTTTCTGCACCGCGTAGTCAAAAGAGAAAACAAACAAGATGAAAACAATATACACCTTTCTGGTCCTCCTTTTAATGGGTACTGTATGCAGTGTACAGGCTCAGGAAAAAGAGGTAAAGCCAACTGACAAAAAGAAAATTGAGCTGCGTCCGAATAGCAGGGACTATGGCGCAGTTGTTCGCGACAATCAGCACCAGCGGATTGACCGCAAGCAGAACAAAGCCTTTCTAATAAAGAAGAAAACTGAATTACGGCAGAAGCGAGCTGTTCAGATTCAACAACGAAAGGCTATACGGCAACAGCAAATCATCAAACGCCTCCAAATGAATCAGCAACAACGCCGTGCAATTCGCAGATAATCTAATTTCTTAACAAACCTGAGATTTATGATCCGCAACATAATATCCATTGTATTTATATACTTCGTAACACAATCGGCAACTTACAGCCAACAGCAGGACTGGCTTAGCAAAGGAAATGAAAATGCTAAGAAAGGCGAATTCAAGAACGCCATAAAGAATTATAACGAAGCAATTAAGGAAAACCCGAACAATTCGGATGCTTATTTCTTCCGTGGCAATGCAAAGCTTGAACAGGAAGACTTTAAGGGAGCAATAGACGATTTTACCAAATGTATTGGGCTGGACAAAGCGTACATTCACGCATACTACAACAGGGGCAATGCTTTTTACGAAATAAAAAACTTCAAATCGTCTATTGAAGACCTTTCCAAGGTTATTGCAATGGATTCGTCCTACTTTGACGCCTACTTTGATTTAGGCAACTGTTACTATAAGCAGGAGAACTTTAATGAAGCCATTCGCTATCTCACAAAAGGTCTAAATTTAAAGCCCAATAACAACAATGGATATTACGACAGAGCCAATGCATACTTCAAAGCAGATAGGTTCACCGAAGCTGTTGAAGATTACACAAAGGCTATATCACTTTCGCCCAACGAAAGTGATTACTATTTCAACCGTTCCATAGCCTATTTCAACCTGGAGATGAACACTGAAGGTTGTACCGACTTGAATAAAGCCGTAGAATTGGGCGATGACGAAGCGAAGGAATATGTTGGGGAGTTTTGTGCGGAGTAACTACCAGTTTATCGAATAATTCAGCCCACCTGAAATATAGGTATACCATTGATTTTGCAAGTACATGGGCTGGTTCATCGTCCTGTATAGCGATACAGATACATTGATAGTGAAATTCCCAATTAAGTAAGAAATGGGAAGAGAGCAGGTAGCGGAGGTCATGGTAAATCTATCATTTGATGATAAAATGGAGGAAAGTTCAGCTCCTCCGGGTATATAATCGCGAATCATATACGCAAGGTCATGATCCTCGCGGAGTTTCTTCCTGAGCTCAACCAGATAAGGGCTCCTGTCGTGGATATTGTAGACATCGTAAACCAACCTGCCAAGTTTTGCATTGGGTTTATTCGACACATACTCGCTAAGGAAGGAAAATAGCTTACTGTAGTAATTAGGATTTGTTAATTGCAGGGAAACACCAGGCGAAATAAGCAATGCGTCTTTATTCGAAAAAAGTCCGCTAATAGTAAAATTATAACTCGTTTTCAGGTTCATAAGCCAATCGTTGATCTCGCCCCATTGGTAAGAGCCTGAAAAAGAAGTGCTCCAGTTTTTAAGATCGTACGTTACAGTAATATCAGCGTAATTAGCATACAGCCGGTTGAGTAACATGGTTTTGGAGTCGTAAAAAGCATGGGTATAGGAAGGTGTAATGGTTATGGCGTTTCCTAATTTTAACTCGTAGCCGGCAGTAAGATTCAGACTATATGTGCTCTTTCGCAACGAAGAATCCGAGTTCCCGGTGAGACTGTAATTGGCACTCACAAATAACCCCTGCTTACTGTAAAAACTAATATACGGACTATACATGGGCTGGCTAACCGTGTCGTTGAGTCGGCTATCGGTAGTAGCAAAGCTGGTATAGTCAAAACCCATAATAAAGGATGAGAATTTATCCTGATTAACCGTCTTCTCTTTGAGTGTATCAACGGGGGTGCTTGCGCTTAGCGCTATATGATTCAGGAATAGAATACTAAAAGCCAAAAGAGGAATTCGGAACATGTGCTGAGATACTAACACGTTAAAGTTCAAAAATACAGTTTAATTTAAACAAAAAATCCGGTGAGTACCGGATTTTAATATTTATCAATCATTTTTTATGCCTGCTTTGCTTCTTCCTCTTTGATATACAAAGATTCAGGTCCACTTTCGCCAGTGCGTATGCGGTACGCCTGCTCCACATCAGAAACAAAAATCTTCCCATCTCCTACTTCCCCAGTCCATGCAGACTTCATTATAGCTTTTACAGTTTTTTCAGCATTGTGATCACGTACAACAATTGATAGTAAGCGGCGCGGGATTTGATCGGTCTTGTAAACGGCTGAGCGGAAAATCAAATCTTCTTTGGCTTTCCCTACACCTGTTACATCCCAGTACGTAAAAAATTCAATATCGGCGCTAAATAAGGCTTCTTTAACCTTCTCAAATTTAGATCTTCTGATAATAGCTTCTATCCTTTTCATTTAAAGCAAATTAGTGTTAGTAGACAAAATTAATTGCTTCAAAAATAAGTATTATTTTAAAGATTACATAATGTTCAATATTTGTTACAAATTGATTATTAAGAAGGTACACCACCTCTCTATTTGTTTTAAATAACAAAATACTGATATTTTTCAGGTTTTGACCTCCAATTTTTTTAATTAACCGTAATCAAAAAGGGATAGAAAAGAGGTTTAACCCCATAAATGATATAGTATAAAAAAATAAAGACAGGGTGTCCAAAGCCCTGCCTTTAAATCAAAAAAAACTAGATTCAGGTTTATATGCAGAAAATTAAAACTATTCAGCTTCCGTATAAGCAATTTCGTTGTGTTGTGTAATGTCCAAACCGGCAACTTCTTCGTTTTCAGTAGCTCTGATACCTACCAGCTTATCTGTTATCTTAAACAGAACAAAGGTGAGTACACCGGAGTATAATATGGTTGAGCCAACAGCAATTAACTGCGTCAACAACTGTCCACCATTACCATACAATGCTCCGTCAACACCACCATCGGGCAAATAAAGACCTGTAACAGCCTTGGTAGCAAAAACGCCGGTTAAAATAGCTCCGATAATACCACCAACACCATGTACGCCAAATGCATCCAGAGAATCATCGTATCCAAGTTTATGTTTTACAACTGAAACCATGATAAAACAGATGATAGAAACGATGATACCGATAGCTATTGCTCCACCAACACCAACAGAGCCGGCCGCTGGGGTGATAGCAACCAATCCGGCAACTGCTCCGGTAGCTGTACCAACCAATGTAGGTTTTTTATTGACAATCCAATCGATTAAAGCCCAGGTTAATGCTGCTGCAGCTGTTGCTATATGTGTTACAAGAAATGCATTTGCGGCTAAGCCATCGGCTGCAAGGCCGCTACCCGCATTGAACCCAAACCATCCGAACCACAGCATAGCTGCTCCCATCGCAACCATGGGAACATTATGCGGAAGCGTAGGATGTCCATTGTAATATTTTCGTTTGCCAATCATCAATGCCGTAACAATAGCTGCAATACCCGCGTTGACATGAACCACCGTACCGCCAGCAAAATCAAGTGCACCTAATTTATATAACCAACCATCGCCTGACCATACCCAGTGCGCAACGGGGTTGTATACAATAACTGCCCATAATATGGTGAAAATAAGGAATCCGCGAAATTTAATACGTTCTGCGAAAGCGCCAATGATAAGTGCAGGCGTAATTACTGCGAACATACATTGAAACATAATAAATACAATGTGTGGGATGCGTTCAACAGATTGCGATATGTAGTATGGACTCGGATCGGTAACGTTAATGCCATTCAGAAAGGCCCAGTCGAAGCCTCCGATAAAAGGCGCCAAAGCACCCGATGATGATCCAAATGCATTGCTGTAGCCAAAAGCAACCCATTCAAGGCTTATAACTGCCATGATAATGAAACATTGCATGAATATGTTTAAAACGTTCTTTTGACGAACCAAACCACCATAAAACAAAGCCAATCCGGGAATTGTCATAAATAAGACAAGTGCAGTGGCAACGATCAGCCATGCTGTATTACCTGCACTAATCACAGGTTGCGGTTCAGCGGCTGCATCCTGTGCAAAAATAAACGCAGGAGCTATGAATAAAAATAATATGATTAAGCTAAGATATTTAAGTATTCGTGTTTTCATGATTCTGAATGTATTGTGTTAATGTAATATTGGAAAAATTATTTGTTGTAAAGCGATTCGTCGCCCTTATCCCCGGTACGGATGCGGATGGACTGGTCGATTGATGAAACAAATACACGACCGTCGCCACTTTCACCTGTATAGGCCGACTTTAAAATAACATTTATTGATTTTTCCAAATTTACATCGCGCACAACGAATGTAATATATACTCTGGCAATGGTATTAACATCATAAGAAATACCTCTGAAAATTAAACCCTGCTTGGCTGTTCCCTGTCCTTTTACATCCCACCAGGACAGAAAGTCGATGTCTGCATCGTGCAAAGCCTTTCTTACTTCTTCGAATTTTGTTTTTCGAATAATTGCTTCAATTTTTTTCATGGCCCTTTGTTGATTAAAATTTTATGCAAAAATAAAACTTTTTCTTATAAAATGAAATTTTATTTACTTTTTTTGTTAATAAATCCTATTTTAATATGGGTCGTTTGACAAAAACATTATTTATATTTAATTATACCCCCATTTACATTGGGGTACTAATCAAAATATTTATATTGTGACAGAATAAAAAAAACCGGACAAATTAAACTGTCCGGTTTTTCTTCACTTTAAAACAAGATACTTATAAGTATACTCCCACTTACTATGTATTTTAATGATTACTGTAACATGTTTCGCCATGTTCGTAATAATCCAAACCGTTTTCTTCTTCTTTAGGTGTAACTCGAATGCCAATGGTATACTTCAGCGCAAGGAACAATACAAAACCTGTAGCCAAAGCCCATCCTGCAACAGAAACAACCCCTAATGCCTGAGAAGCTAACATGCCTGTACCTCCACCATAAAGCAACCCTCCTTGCTCAGCGAAAAATCCAACCATCAGGGTTCCAAAAGCCCCACAAATACCATGGACAGAAATAGCTCCAACAGGATCGTCTATTTTCAATATTTTATCAAAGAATTCTACAGAAAGTACAACAAGAATACCTGCCATAACACCTATTACTATAGCTCCTCCGGGGGTTACTGCATCGCACCCTGCGGTAATTGCTACCAAACCAGCTAATACACCATTCAAAGTCATACTCAAAGTAGGTTTCCCATATTTAAGCCATACAAATATCATGGTAGCTATACCTCCAGCAGCAGCAGCAGCATTGGTTGTAACAAAAATCTTGGCTACAAGGCCAGGGTTTGACATACTTAGCGTAGATCCTGGGTTAAATCCAAACCATCCAATCCAAAGAATAAATACACCTAAAGCTCCTAAAGTTAAGCTATGACCGGGAATGGCATTTACCTTTCCATTTTTATATTTACCTATTCTGGGGCCTAAAATCACTGCTCCAGTCAGAGCCAGCCATCCTCCCACTGAGTGAACTACGGTTGATCCTGCAAAATCGTGAAAAGGAACACTCAACTGAGATAACCATCCGCCACCCCAGATCCAATGGCCAGAGATAGGATAAATAATTAAAGAAATTACTGCGCTGTAAATAAGATATGATTTAAACTTGGTCCTTTCTGCCATAGCTCCCGAAACAATTGTTGCAGCTGTAGCAGCAAATACTAACTGAAAGAAGAAGAAAGCAAGGTTAGGCAAGCCAACGCCGGCGCCGTGATCAACTTTCGAAAATAATTCAAAAGCTCCAAAAAATCCGTTACCCGTACCGAACATGATTCCATATCCAATCAACCAAAAAACGATTGTACCGATACAGAAGTCCATTAAGTTCTTAAATAAAATGTTGGTTGTATTTTTGGACCTTGTGAAACCGGCTTCCACTAATGCAAATCCCGCTTGCATAAAGAAAACGAAGGCGCCTGTAAGTAAAACCCATAAGGTGTTTACCGCTGTAGTTAATGCTATTGAATCCATAATTGTATATTTTAATATTTTTAAACTTAATCTTTAATAAATAGTGACTCAGGGCCTCTCTCTCCATTTCGAATACGAATGGAATCTTCCACATTGAGGATAAATATTTTCCCGTCACCCATTTCACCAGTTCGGCCTGCTTCCTGAATTGCCTTAATAGAAGCTTCGGCAAGGTGATCGCGGCAAACAAAAGATATCTGAATTCGTGGAATAAAGCGGGTTTCATAAACCGTTGCACGATAAATTGCACCGGACATTTCGTTTCCAACTCCAATTACTTCGCTGTAGCTGAAGAAATCTATTCCTGCATCGTGGAGCGCGCTTGTTACGTCCTCGAATTTAGATTTACGGATTATTGCTTCAATTTTTTTCATATTATATTTATAAAAAGTTAAGAATCAGATTTACAATGAAAAACCAGCAACAATATATAATTGCTTTTTCTCAGGATTTACAATTACCTGGCCTGACACTGGCAATTTAAATGAATCGGTGATTTTAATCTCCTTGGATGTTCCAATAGCTATATGGCAAACATTGAATTTGGTATCTGAAGTATGCCATCCGTCTCCGGCCCCCACCGATATGTTGAATGTCTTAAAGGCGTATCCAACCTGAAAATACATGTCCCCACCTTGCGAAGCTGGAAGTGGCGATTCGTTTAAAATATAATTGGCACTTAAACTCAGCCCTCCTTTTGTAAAACCTACGTTTACTTCGTACGCGTTAGCAGAATCGGAGAAAAACGACCCTCCCAAAGATGGGTAATAATAATCGGTTACTCCTAAACTTAAACCAAATGGAAGCGTGTAAGAAATATAAGGATCGGCTTCGGTATAACCAGAAGCATCAAACGATCCCCAAACACCAAGCGTTAAACCACCGGTTGCAAATTTTACACTAGGCTGAAAAGCGGGCCCTGTACCAAACTTTGAACCACGCCATATATAATTACTATAAAAGTCGGCGCCTACACTAAATTTTGAAGAGGGTTCCTCTGTAGTTTCCTGAGCAAAAATTCCCAAGGAAGAAAATAGAGCTACCAGGGTGACCAATGCTGCGAGCAAAATGTTTTTGTTTTTCATACGTGTAATTTTATGGGTTAGAAAATTGTTTGTTTGTCGAAAACAAAAATATATATTTTTTATTATACCCCCAAATTTTTCGTAACATTTTTAAATAAAATATATGTTTTTTATTAATAGTATTAATTTTAAAGGGGGTTCAACTTATTTTTTTATTGTTTTTAATCAAACTACCATGTATTTATAAAAATATAACATTGAAGATAGTGCTGAATTTAAATTATTTAACCATAACAGTGTTTTTCCAATTTAATGTAACTAAATATGATCATTTAGTTACATTTTATAAATTTAACAGCCAATTTATTGAATAATTTCAATTAATCAGGATGATAAAATGGCGAATCCATAAAATGGCAATTATTTGAATATACCCCCATTTTTTTAAGTACACATTCAATTAATTTAACAAAACAGATTGCTGATGCAAAAAATTGGGGATACTGGAAATTATATATGAAAATGAACAAAAGTCTACCGGAAGGGTACTTTCAATTTTCAATAACTAAAATGGGAAATGAATGAGAATGATTTTTGAGGGCCAGGCGAATGGGTTATTCTTCGCCGTTGAGGCCCTTTTCTCTATTTAAACGGGAAACTCGGATTAAACCTATCGGGCCTTCAATAATTCCACCACGGAATTTGTCATTATAAACACGAATGGCTATCGTATTTTCCTTCTTCCCATGAATTAAATTATCGGGAATGATGTAAACACGAGCTTTACTGCATTCATCGGGGAAAGATGTGCCATTACTGTCCTTAAAGCGTTTTGGATCAGGGATTGTTCCGGTGCTACCTATCATCTCTCCGTTTATATACACTTCATCACAATGATCGATGAGACCTATCAGAAATGCCATTTTCTGATCTTCGTATTCTTCGGGAATAACAACACGAATGCGATACCAGGCAACACCGTTATAGTCCTTATAACCTTGCGTTTTCCAGTTTCCAGGTACTACAATCTTTCGCCAGTTCTTATCGTTATGATCCTTACCTCTCCATGCTAAATTGTCGCCAGCACGGAAATGCCATAATCCCGTCATCGAAATATCAGGTTTGATGCCTCTTCCGGTATATATCCCCAAAACTCCCGATGATATTCCACCACTCATGTGATGATCGTATACCCTTACGGAGATAACGTTTTTACCTTGCAAGTTCAAATATTCAACAGGAATTGGGTATTTTCGAACAACCTCAAGGGCTGTAGAGAAGTGAGGCGGGAATGTTCCCGAAAAACCTACCAGTTTGCCATTGATGTAAACCTGATCGGCATCATCGATATAGCCCAGCGTTACGTATATATCTTTATTTTTAAGATCTCTCTCTTTTAAATTGAAATCTTTACGATACCATGCAAAGCCATCGTATCCGTAAAAGCCCTGATCTTCCCATGTTGAAGGAACATTAATGGTCTCCCATTCCGAATCGTCGTAATCTGTAGTTGCCCATTCCGGATTGTCGCCAATTTGAAATTTCCAGGAACCATCAAGCATAAGGATGAAATCCTTTTGTGCTCCTGCATAACCAGCAAGAGGAAAACAGATAACGTGCAGTATTATAGTGAATTTTAAAAGGTTCATCAGCTAATCAAATCGGGCTTAAAAATATAAATTTTATACAGGATTTGGTTTCGAAGTAAAAGTTAATTTACCACTAATTTGTAACCCACTCCGTGTACGGTAATTATGAATTTGGGCTCAGCGGCGTCTTCCTCGATCTTTTGTCGCAATTTTACAACGAAATTATCGATGGTTCGCGAAGTTATTTCTCCATCAATACCATAAACATGCTTCATAATCTCATCGCGGCGGACAATCTGGTTTTTCCGGCTCCATAAATATTTTAATATTTCGGCTTCGGTGTGCGACATTTTGGCAATTTGTCCATCCAAAGTGCCGGTGTAACTATTAAAGTCCATTTTAAGCCGACCAATTTCAACAATGGCGGGAAATTCAACATTTTTCTGTTGACTTATACCACGTCGCAAAACAGCTTTAACGCGTGCCAACAGTTCAATTAGGCTGAATGGCTTTGTTACATAATCGTCGGCTCCATAATCGAGTCCCCGTACTTTGTCGTAATCGGTACTACGGGCGGTAAGCATTATTACAGGAGTGCTTATCCCCTGTTTTCGTATGTTTTCGCAAATTTCGAACCCCGAAATTTTAGGAAGCATCACATCCAGAATGATCAGATCAAACTTTCCGTGTGTAGCTTCCTTCAGCCCTTGCTCGCCATCGAATGCAACTGACACCTCGTATCCTTCGAATTCGAAGTTATCCTTCAATGCAAGTGCCATCTGCTGTTCGTCTTCAACTATTAAAATTTTAGACATAATCGAAAATATTATTCTTTCTGTTCTACCGGAAAACTAATTGTAAATGTAGTGCCTTGTTCGGGTTCGCTCTGTACTGTAATCTTACCCTTGTGACCTTCGATAATATGCTTCACAATGGCGAGCCCCAAACCAGACCCTTTGATGTTGTGTACCTCCGTTTCAGTTGCCCTGTAAAACTTATCAAATATAAACTTTTGCTGGGTTTCGTTAATCCCTACTCCTTTATCTTTAATAATAAATAATACCTGATCCTTGTCGAACAACGTTTCCAGCGATACATATTTCGTCGTATTACTATACTTTATAGCATTATCCATTAAATTTACCAATACTTCAATAATGGCTTCCCTGTCTGCCTTAATATTCGGGATATTATCTGCCAGCTTGAGGTTTACTTCAAATCCGGCATTCTGCAAGTGATAATTAAATCGTTCAACAACAACACCTACCAATTCGTTCAGATTGATATCTGTAAAGTTATACAGATATCTCTTTTCTTCAATTTTCGAGAAGTTAAGAATTTTGTTTACAATATCGGTTAACCGATTGGTCTCCTGGTAAATAATCTTGTGATATTCGTTCATTTTCTCCGGCTTCAGCCTACCGAGCATAAGCGTTTCAACGTAAACCGACATGAGAGCAAGCGGAGTGCGAATTTCGTGCGATACGTTAGAGATAAAGTCCGACCGCATTTTGGCCAGTTGCAACTCCGTTTTGAAACTCCTGAAAACATACCATGTGCCTATAAGGAAAAGTATGTCGATGAAAATGATGAGCCCCAAATTAAGGTACGAACGGTTACGCGCCAATTGCTGAATGGTTTTGCCTTTATAAATAATCCCCAGATTCAGATTAGGTAAGAGCCACAGCTTCTTTGTTCTTACGTGAGAATTAGCAGCAGCCACTTCCGAAGAATAAATATTCCTTTTCCCATCGTTTATGCTGATAATAAAACTCTCCTTAACCAAAGCCTGAATTTTTGGTGCCAGTTCCTGCGACACAAACTGGGTGGTATTAATAATCATCCCGCATATAAAGGGTTGTTTATTAAAGTTGCGGGTTACAAAAACAAAGTAGGCTGTTCCCTTAGATTGAGGAGAGCCCAGCGGCTCAATTTTCCGATATCCTCTACGGAAATAATTAAATAATTTACTTGTTTTTTCTTTATTCTGAATGAGTTCCTGACCAATAATGCGGTGTTGCGCCCAATAGTCAAGCTGATCGTCGGGCTTTAATACCAGGTGAATATTGACCAGCGTGGTATCGCGCGTGTAAAAAAAGCCGCTGATTGATGCATAATTGCTGATAAATTGCGATAGGACCTTGTCGGGTTCTGTTTGGTTTTCGAGGATGTTGCTCAAACTAAACACCCAACTGCGCGCAACGTCTTCGGAGTATTGGTTTACCGATGTAAGAATGACCTCCAGTTGGTCGTTGTATATTTCTTCAATGATTTTTTCGTTTTGATTAAGCGAGCCAATTTCGTATACCGAGAAAAAAAGTGCCGGAAGCATAACGGCCAGAAGAAGAATGATGCCCAGTTTCTTATTGTTTTTCATACTACAAATCTTGGGGTATAAAGTTATATAAAAAAATAAACCCGGAAAACTTCACAGCATTCCGGGTTAAACCCCAACAAGCCGATAAATCAAAACCTCAATTTCCTGTTTAACAGATGTACACTCGCACTAATCTTCTCTTCTTATCCGGTACATCTGACGGAAACCTGCTAATAGCAAACTTTCCAACAGTTAAAATCTTGTGTACTCGTTTTACCGGCCTTATTAGCCTCCATCATTAAATCACCTATGTATTTACCCTCTTTGTAAATCGATAATGTTTCAATCGATCTACATTTCAAAAGTAATTCACAAAATCCTCCTGTACAATATTATATTAATGATATTGATCGCCCGATAAGAGAAATTTGTATCACCTTTTGAGATGACGAAAGTCATCTTTTATCTTTTTTGCAGTAACATAAAATATTAAATGATAATATATTATCCAAACAACGCTACGTATTAAAACATATGAACTTAATTTTATATTTTTACATCTTCGAAAAAAAATAGAATCAAAAAAGAAGGTTTTTTATACATTTTTTCGGGACAAAAATACCAAAAATATAAACTCATGAATTTTCTGGACATTGCCAAGAATAGATTTTCGTGTCGCAATTATAAACCCGACCCAATTGAGGAAGACAAGCTTTTAAAAGTAATCAATGCTATACAGGTAGCGCCATCGGCCGTAAACTACCAACCCTGGCGCTTTATAATTATCCGTTTGCCCGAAAATAAGGCCAAAGTGTTTGAAGCTTATCACCGAACCTGGTTTCAAACTGCACCTGTTGTGATTGTTGCATGTGGCGACAGGAACCAATCGTGGAAAAGATCCGATGGGAAGGACCACCTGGATATCGATCTGGCTATAGCAATCGACCATCTGATGCTTCAGGCAACCGAACTGGGGCTGGCTACATGCTGGATTTGTAATTTCAATACCGCCCTACTACGCTCCAACTTGGACCTTCCGGAAAACCTCGAACCTGTAGCGCTCATACCTATTGGCTATCCAAATGAAGTTACCGATCCCAACAGGCACGAATCCAAGCGTAAGCCATATTACGAGTTTATCCATTGGGAAAGTTTAGATGGTTTTTAAAAGAAAAATGATGAGCAAGAATATAAGAACAGCGATTGTAACCGGCGGAGCACAAGGCATTGGTAAAAACACGGCTATTGTACTTTTGAATAAAGGCTACAACGTGGTTGTTGCCGATAGAGATATGGAAGCCGGAAACGAACTGGTAAGCGAACTTCAAAACAGCAAGAACCTGCTTTTTTGCAAAACCGATGTTTCCAGGGAAGAAGACGTAAAGAAGCTCGTAAATACGGCCCTTGAAAAGTTTGGTACCATTGATGTCCTGATTAATAACGCCGCTATTGGCATTAATAAACCGGTAACTGAATTAACGCTGGGTGAATGGAATAGTGTTATTGGCACGAACCTGACGGGCGCTTTCCTTTGTACCAAATATGCTGCGCCTTACCTTAAAATTGCCAATGGAGCTGTTGTAAATATATGCTCAACCCGCGCACTGATGTCGGAGAAAGAAACAGAAGCATATTCGGCTTCCAAAGGTGGCATTTTGGCATTGACGCATGCCTTAGCCGTCAGTCTGGGACCCGAAATCAGGGTTAATGCGATAAGTCCGGGGTGGATTGACGTGTCTCAAATTAAGAAGCAATCCGCCATCGAGGAAGTAGAACTTTCGGAAGAAGATCATTCGCAGCATCCGGCAGGCCGCGTGGGCAAAGCCGATGATATTTCATCCATGATCCTGTTCCTGATTGACCCTGCCAATTCCTTCATCACAGGCCAGAATTTTGTTATTGATGGCGGAATGACGAAGAAGATGATTTATGTGTAAAGATTGAAAATTTGAAGATGCGATAATTTGAAAATCAGGTTAGTGGCGTTTCAGCGAATCTGCTTTAACAAAACAAACCCTGGCTTTATTCATATCGCCCATAAACTGATAACTTAACCCTAAATTCATTAGGACATTCGGGTCATTGGGATTAATGGCCACCGCTTTCTCCAGCATCGACGCAGACTTCGCAAATTCTTTTTTCAAACCATAAGCAACGCCCAAATCAATAAAGGCCTCTTGTTTGGATGGATCTATTTCAGCGGCTTTCGTGAGGTAATGTATCGATCGGTCCAAATCTCCCTTCTCTTTTCCGTAAAGCTGCCCCAGCTTATAGTTTGCCAAATAATTGGCGGGATCGTACTTTAAAACCAATTCGAGTATTTGCAGCTTTTTATCAACTTCGGCTATATGTTCGTTTACTGCCAGTAAGTTTTTAATAGTTAACTGGTGCTGCGGATTTATATTCAGAATAGTGGTATAGCAAATGATGGTAGAATCGAATTGGGTTCCCATTTTGAAATAGGCATTGCCCAATAAAAGCCATGCATCGATGTATGTAGGATGAATGCTTACCGCTTTTTGCAAATAACCCACCGATTGCCTCAATATCTGCTGCTTTCGTGTATTATTGGTAATGGTATCTGTACTTTCCATCAGTATTCCGCCGGCGGAACAATTGCTCTTTGCACTGTTTACCGATGTTTTAACGTCGGTAGTAAACAGCGTATAGTCGTTGTACCAGGCTTTGTTACGATCGATGGTTTTAAAACCTATCAGAATGAACAATACTGGAAGTACAACCAACACCAACATCCGCAATTTCTTCAACTCATAAGCTTTAAACGTATAATATCCAACAACAATGCAGAAGCCAATCGACGATATATACAGGAACCGCTCATTCATGAACACGCCAATCGGAAAGAGGATATTCGACACAGGCGCTAAGGGAATGAGATAGAAAGCAATGGCAATACTTATAATAATCTTCTTACGGAAATAATAGATTGCAGCAAGTACCATTGCCAGGTAAAGAAAAAATGAGAGCCACACTAAACCACTACTCCAATCCATCAGCGGAATGTGGTAAGGGTAATAATCGTACGTAAGCGGATGAGGAAATACAAGAAGTTTCAGATAGACCCCCAGCGTAAACATTATAGTAGCATACTTTCCGGCAACGGATGCATGTAAAAACGAGTTGTTCATAAGCTCGTCAGACTTCACGGTTATCAGATCGCCGGTAACACTGTGGCGTATGATAAAGTAAATCACTGTTGCTCCTATCAAATAGGGATAAGCCTTGAACATTTTTCCCAATGTTTGATGCCCTAACGCATATAACAATAAGGGAAGCAGGATAATAACAAAGAAGGCATTTTCCTTCGATAACAATGCCAAAAAGAAAGAAATGGAAGCAATTATTAACTTAAGAACCTTATTATCCATGTAAAATTTGAAGATGTAATAGATCGAGATCAACGAAAACAGAAGTGCCATGATCTCATCGCGACCTTTAATATTGGCAACCGCCTCGGTATGCACAGGATGAAACAAAAACAACAGGGTTGAGATGAAGGCAACCCACATCTTCTGCTTATCTTCTAAAGGAATAATTTGCTGAAGTGCCAGGAATAGTAACAAACCCGTTAGAAAATACAGCACAATATTGATAAAATGACTGATTGCTGGCGATTCTCCAAATATTTGTTGCTCAATGGCAAATGTAGCAATGGATAACGGACGGTAACGCGCCCCCGAAACAAGCGCTTTCGACTCTCCAAAGAACCCGGTAAACGATTCAGTAGCAAAAATGTCGTCTATACCCCGAAAACCCTCCTGGGTAAACTTATTTTGGGTGATCACTATAGCATCGTCCAGACAATATTTGTTGCCCAATGTATTACCATATAATATAAAGGAAACAATCAGAAAAATTAAGGCTGCCCACTTATTCGACATAATTTGCTTTTGAGGAATATCAGTCTTTTTCTTCATAGTTTAGTGCTGGTCCGTTTTTATAGAGCGAATATAATAAAATACAGTAAACGAAGCCAGTAAAAAGAATATCGTTCCGGCAATTACCAATGCCTGCGTTAAACTGTAAAAATCGGTAAGCCAGCCCAAAATAGGTCCGGCGATGGCAAACAAAAAGCGAATCACAAAATTACGGATAGACAATACGGTAGCCCGCATGTCCGACGGGGTAATATGATTAATATATTCCTTAAGTACCGGTGTGGCGATACCTCGGGCTAAATAAAAGATAAATATAAAGATAAGCCCCCATGCACCCATAAAGATACCCGACAACCAATATCCCATGGGGATTACAAGAACAATGAACCATATGGTGCCCATTTGTCCTATTTTCTTATCGAACTTAAATGCGTAAAGCGAGGTTATTCCTACCGAAAAATTCAATACCGTCCATAAAATACCGTAAATACTAACGGGCACATTGATATTCTTAAAATACGGCTGAACAAACCATGCCATAGTAAGCGTTGCACAGCCTATAACTGCCGAAAAATAGATATTCCGGCGTAGCAACTTATTCTCGAATAACGAAAACCGGACTATTTTCATGAAATAATCCAGTTTATTGAGCTGTGAATGGGAATGAATCTTGGGTTCTATAAGCAGAATAGTAGCCGGAATGGCCCCAAAAGCTATAAACGACTGAAAATAAAAGGGCATTCGCAACGACCATGTGGCTAGCAAACCGCCTAAAATGCCTGCTGTGGCCTCCGAAAAATTACCCACCGAAGTCATCCTTCCTTCCAGTTTAAGGTATTTATCGCGCTTACCCTCCAAAATCAACGTGTCGTAAAGCAAAGCGGAGTCAGCACCCGAGATCATGCTCTGCCCTATTCCAAGAAAAATTTCGGCGATGGCAAATCCCCAGAAGCCGTGCATTACCGAGTATGCCAGAAAACCAAAGAATCCGAATACACTCCCGATAATCATGGTTGTTCGTCGCCCGAAAATATCGGCGATATAACCCGACGGAATTTCTAAAATAACGATGGATACTGAATAAATAGCCTGCAATATAAATACGTGCCTTGTGCCCAGCCCGTTATTGTAATAAAAAAGCACGATAACCGGCATGGTGAGCATAAACCAATGCGCAATCTTAATTACATACAAACAGTAAATATTCCTGTTCAGCAAGTTGCCTTTATATTGCAGGTGCGATTGTTCCATGACGCAAAAATACCAGAAATTATCCAACTTGCTTTGTAACTTTCCTCAATGATTTCATTCCATTCAAATGATAATAATATCAATCCATCTACGTTTTATACCTGTTGGAAATGAGTTTTTGTAAGGCCCTGTAAATTTACTTGCAGTGAGCCTTTTTTGTCGTAAATTTATTTGCGTGTACCAACCTAAAATAGCCTCATTTTAAAATTTCAACTAAAGTGTTTAGTGTATGGGAATGACGATGATTGAAAAAATTCTGGCACATCACTCTGTATACGATGTGGTAAGAGCAGGAGAAATTGTAGACGTAAATATTGATCTTAGAGTTTCCCGCGACCTTGGGGGTGCATCTATCATTAAACAACTGAACGCCAATAACCAGCAAATTGCTGATCCCAATAAAACATTCTTTACTTTCGACGCTTATTCTTCGGAAAACGAGGAAGCCGCATTCGAGAGTCAGCAAGTATGCCGGTTATTCGCAAAAGACAACGGGGTAAGAATATTCGACAAGCATAGCGGGATAGGCACGCACCTTTTAATCGACCAGGGTTTTGCTACACCCGGTTCTGTAATGGTTTCGTCCGATTCTCACGCCAATATCCTCGGTGCAATAGGGGCTTTGGGCTACTCGCTTAAAGAAAAAGACCTCGCTCAGGCATTTACAAAAGGTAAAATGTGGTACCGTGTACCCAAATCAATCAAAATAAACTGCAAGGATGCTCTACCCAAAGAGCTCTCTGCTAAAGACATTGCGCTTAATCTCCTTTCCATTTTTGGCACCAATAAATTGCTTGGATATGCCGTAGAATTAGGCGGTCCTGCCATTGATATGCTCAGCCTCGACGGC
The DNA here is from genome assembly GCA_036261135.1 of Bacteroidales bacterium. Taxonomy (GTDB): domain Bacteria; phylum Bacteroidota; class Bacteroidia; order Bacteroidales; family JAAUTT01; genus JAAUTT01. The sequence continues at coordinate 3,282 of DATALJ010000220.1, read as the reverse complement.
AGGATATCGCTTGCTTCAATGGCCAACGAAATAGGCGCTGCAACGTTCCTTATGGCTCCAAACCAGGAGGTAATCGACTATTGCCTGTACAAATCGAACCGTAACTACGCCATTCATTTGCCCGACGAGGATGCTGAATACGAAGAAATACTGAACATCAATGTTTCCAAGTTTACAAGAATGGTATCGAGGCCCAGCACTAACTTCGACATTGTTCCGGTAGAAAAACTAAAAAGCACGGGCATCGATTCAGCATTTATCGGAACCTGCACCAATGGCCGTATTGAGGACCTCCGTGTAGTTGCCGGCATTCTGAAGAGCAGGAAAGTAGCTCCGGGTATCGTATTAAAGATAGTACCTGCAACCGACGAAATATGGACCCTTGCTCTACAGGAAGGTCTCATTGATATCTTTAAAGAATCGGGCGCTATTGTATCCAATGCCGGGTGCGATGGTTGCTCGTCCGGGCAATCGGTAAACACGCTTGGGCAGGTAACCATCAGCAGTGGAAACAGCAATTTTCAGCGAAAAACGGGGAAAGGCGATATTTACATCAGTTCGCCCGCCATTGTGGCTGCATCTGCAATTGCGGGATACATTACAACGCCTGAAGCTATTCCCGAAAGGCCTAATGCACTGTTTTCATTTCCTGATAAGAAGACAAATCAAAAAGAAATCGAACCATCACTGGAATCAACCAAACCAAAAATACTGGAGGGTAAGACGTGGAGCATTCCTTTCGATAATATCGATACCGATATGATATACCACACGCGGTACACCGAGATATCCGACCTATCCGAATACGGCAATTACGCCTTTTCCGAACTTAAAGGATACGAGCATTTCGCCAAGGAAGCCTTACCCGGCGATATTGTAGTTGTGGGACATAACTTTGGCTTGGGTAATTCGTCGCAACATGCAGTAGACTGCTTTAAATCGTTGGGAATACAGGCCATTATTGCAAAATCGTTTGCCGTACTTTACGAAAAAAACGCCATAAATGCTGGTCTCCCTATAATCGTTTGCAGTGCTACCGACCAATTGGATATTCAAACGGGCGATGTCATCAGTATTAACCTGCTTTCCGGCGAAATAACAAACACAAGGAACAATCGCATGGTAGTGGGCGAAAAGTTTTCAGGTATTCAGTTAGAAACTTTTCAGCAAGAAAATCATTAATTCTTTCTACTTTTTCCGAAAAAAACGTAAAATATGGTACCTTTTTGGTGTTTTTGATTAATTTTTTATAGTTTAGCAAACTGAAAAAAGAAAACACATTAACAAACATACATTTATGAACCTACTCATACCAAAGGATTACAAATCAGCTTTGGATTTAAAACAGACCGAAAAAGCGATCAAGTTACTGAAAGATTTTTTTGAATCTGCTTTGTCTTCTGAACTTCGCCTCCGTCGCGTTACTGCGCCCCTGTTTGTATTAAGAGGAACAGGTATAAACGACGATTTGAATGGTATTGAGCGTCCTGTGGCTTTCCCTATAAAAGACATGAACGAATCGGTTGCCGAAGTGGTACATTCGCTCGCTAAATGGAAACGCATGATGCTAGCCGATTATAACATCGAAATGGGCTACGGCCTTTATACCGACATGAACGCCATTCGCCCCGACGAAGAACTCGACAACATTCATTCATTATATGTGGATCAGTGGGATTGGGAACGCGTAATGTCTAAGGAAGAACGCAATCTCGATTTCCTCAAATGCGTTGTAAAAGGCATTTACTCGGTATTAAAACGTTGCGAATACCTTGTTTACGAAAACTATCCGCACATTACACCTGTTCTTCCTAAAGAAATCAAGTTCATCCATACCGAAGAATTATTGGCTGAATACCCCAATCTTACGCCAAAAGAAAGAGAAAACAAAGCTGCCGAAAAATACGGCGCTATCTTCATCATTGGTATCGGCGCTAAGCTGGCTAATGGCGAAAAGCACGATGGCCGCGCTCCCGACTACGACGACTGGAGTTCTCCTACACAAAACGGTTTCCGTGGATTAAACGGCGACATCGTAGTATGGAACCCCATTTTAAAAATGGCTTTCGAGCTCTCCTCAATGGGTATCAGGGTTGATAAAGATGCCCTTCTCAATCAATTGAAAGAAGCCGGTGCCGAAAATCGTCAATCGCTGTATTTCCACCAACGTCTGCTCAACGGAGAGTTACCCCTCTCAATCGGTGGTGGTATAGGACAATCGCGCTTGTGCATGTTCTTCCTCCGCAAAGCGCACATCGGCGAAATTCAGGCCTCTATTTGGCCCGAAAAAATGAAGTCCGACTGCAAAGCCAATGGAATTGAGCTAATGTAAGAAACAAGAACCAGGACTCAAAAAGAGTTCCAAGGTAAATCATAACAAAAGCCGGAAGAGCAAAAACTTTTCCGGCTTTTTGTTTTATGGGAATATCGCGGGAAGAAAACATCTTTTTAACAGAACCTGTGGCAACTTAAACTTTTTTTTTATCTTTGCGCCGCAATGAATTGACGATTTAACCCGTCAACAATCATTAAGGACTGGTTCCGTAGCTCAGTTGGATAGAGCAACAGCCTTCTAAGCTGTGGGTCGGGCGTTCGAATCGCCCCGGAATCACGAAAGCCAAAGCTCTGCAAACACTATGTTTCGCAGGGCTTTTTTCGTTTACAGCAAGAAAGACGCTATATACCAAGCCTTTTAGGGCATTATTCCACAAAAACAACTGAGATATACGCCCACATTACCCAGAAAGACATAGAAAAATTAAAAATCCGTTGGATAATTTGGGAATAGGCGAATAAATACTACATTAGTAGTTGAAAATGACAGATATAGTAATAAAAAAATACCTATTAACAAACGCGATATATGTACCAAGTAAGGGAGAAATGGGGAAGATATATTGATGAGACTTACAATGATTATGCTAAAGAAAGACTGATTACGTTGAATCAAATCCGTTAAGCTATGAAATGTACATGATTCGAAAAACACAAACCACGCACTGATCAAACCACCATGGATAATCCATCTGACTATTAACTAAAAACGATTTACTGATGAAACAATTTTTTACCATTCTTACAGCCATTCTGATTACAGGCCTTTCATTCGGCCAAACAATCCAGCTCGATGTGAAGGAAGGGTGTGCTCCTCTGAAAGTACATGCAACATGTTTAGCCTCTAATCCGGCAACGAAATATTACCGCTGGAATTTTGATTATTCATACAATACGCAAATAACCCAGAGTAGTGATACCTTAGTGACATTTACCGAGAAAGGCTAC
>DATALJ010000190.1:0-3491 GCA_036261135.1 Bacteroidales bacterium | reverse complement strand
CAGCCCAAATGCACCAAGAAATTCAACGAGTAACGAAGTCAAAGAGGATTCCGGGTCATGGTATTTTACTTTTTCCTATGAGTATGACAAATACAACGTTACAGTCGAAAAAGGCTCAATTTCGGTTAATGGCGTGAGTCTTACCGTTGTAAACTCCCGGAAAAGCTCGTTCCAGGTAGCAATCATTCCGTACACTTACGAACATACAAATTTTCATCAGATATCAGTGGGTACAGTAGTTAATCTTGAATTTGATATACTGGGCAAATATGTAGCCCGGTTATTAGAACTTCAGAAATAACAGGTTATTCCTATATGAAAGCGTTGTCTCCCAAGCGTGTTTCCTTATCTATAGCAGTTTTTACAACGCTTTTCTTTGCGTGTATATTGGTTGTGGTGCTATTCCTGCATCCTAAATTTTCGTTACTCGTTGAATTTCTTGGTGCATTTGGGCTGTTTACGATTGTCTATTTGGTTACCAAGTACTTCATTGGTAATTTCATTTTTGAGAAGATAAAGCCAATCTACCGTACCATTTACAGTACGCAGATATCTGGCAAAGAACTTCGTAAGAACCTAGGAAACCGCGATATCATTACAGAGGTTAAAAATGAAGTAGGTGATTGGGCCCGCCATAAGGCGGAAGAGATAGACGAACTTCGTCAATTGGAGAAATACCGGCGCGAATTTGTGGGCAACGTATCGCACGAGCTTAAAACACCCATATTTAACATACAAGGGTATATACTTACCCTGCTGGATGGAGGTTTGGAGGATCCGGCAATCAACAGGCTTTATCTCGAGAGGGCAGAGAAGAGCATTAACCGCATGATCAGTATTGTAGAGGATCTGGAGTCTATATCGCGCTTGGAATCCGGCGAGTTAAAGCTTGAGATGGAGGACTTCAACATCGTTAACCTTGTGTACGATGTATTTGAACTACAGGAGATGCTGGCGCAAAAATGTGGCGTAAAGCTTACGTTTGCTGCCAATTATGAAAAACCGATACGTGTAAATGCCGATAAGAAGCGCATTATTGAGGTAGTGAATAATCTTGTGGTCAATGCCATCAAGTATAACAAGCGGAATGGTGTAACCACTGTAGGGTTCTATGAAATTGGCGATCAGATTATGGTAGAGATTACCGATACTGGCATTGGTATTGCCGAAAAGGATATTTCCCGCATTTTTGAGCGATTTTACCGAACGGACAAGAGCCGATCGCGCGACCAGGGCGGCACCGGGCTTGGACTATCTATTGTAAAGCATATCATTGAAGCGCATGAGCAAACTATTAGTGTGCGTTCCAAATATGGCGAAGGATCTACCTTTACTTTCTCGCTCAACAAAGCCCAAGGCAAGTCCTAAGCCGAAACCTGAGTCTCAATACCCAAGGCCTGTACTCGTTGTGCAATGGTTTCCAATTCATTCCTGCCTATCTTCTGTAAACCTTCGAATGGCGTATCCCGATCAACGGTATATATCATTACCATTTGAGGGTTTACATCGACTATAATGTTAAGCCACGCGGTTATATCAGCTTCTGTTGTGTTATCAATGGCAATACCGTTAATCTTTCCACGCGTAAACATGGTTTGAATAATCAGATTCTGCTTGAATTCTTTCAGTTGCGATACAACTTTTTCAACGCTGTAAAGGCCTGTAGGCTTATTTAATGCAAGTATAGTAGATAACAAGCCAGAATCGAGCTTAAGTATATTCTGATCCACCTTTTTTAATGCCTCAACAACAGTAGCTTTGTGAAGCATGGTTGAATTTGAAAGTACCGAAACCTTCGCAGAAGGGAAATATTTGTTGCGCAGTGCAAGGCTATCATTTATAATGGCAGCAAACTCAGGGTGCATGGTGGGTTCGCCATTACCAGCAAAGGTAATTACGTCCGGAGCCTCATTGGCTAATCGCATTTCAGCCAGTTTAAGCTCAAGCGCTTCCGAAACTTCCTTGCGTTGAGGCATATGGCCGTTGCCAATTCCAGTGGTGTTCAGGCCACATTCGCAATACACGCAATCGAAGTTGCATAGCTTATGGTCAACTGGCGACAAATTAATACCAAGGGAAACACCTAAACGCCTGCTTTTTACAGGGCCAAAAACGATTTTATCAAAGAGAAACGTGGACATTACACAAGTACATTTACTTCACTCTGCGAAGTTAGCTTCATTTCGCTAAAATTGATGTTGGTGATGAGGTTTAATCCAGGTGTTTTACCTTTTTCGATTGACCCTAGTTTAGAGTCAAAGCCTAATGCTTTGGCGCCATTCAATGTAGCCCAGGTAATCAGGTCGTTTAAGGCAATGTGAGGAAAGAGATCTGCGATGGTCTTCATTTCTTCCAGTATAGATAACCGTGTATTGGAAGAAAGACCGTCGGTTCCGAGCGCTATTGCAAAGCCAGACTTTGCCAGCATTGGAATATCCGGAAGTCGGTTTTCGATGTACAGGTTGGCATTGGGACACAGCACCAATGTTGTTTTGTTTTGCAGATGGGAGATGGACAACAAGTCATCCAACGAGGTGAAGGTATTGTGAACTAAAAGAAGTTGAGGTATATCTGTGTAATATTGGCTGCAATTCGGGAGCGATGATACTCCTTTCTTCTCCCATTCCTCGAACTCATCTGTTATGGATGAAAGGAATGCGGCTATTTCGCCCGTTTTATTGATAAATAAAAGGTTCTCATCGTTGCTCTCCTGGTTATGAACGGACCAGGTAAGGTTGTTTTTTACCGCAAACTCAAGCAATAAACTCCACAAAGCAGTAGATATGGAATATGGCGCGTGTGGTGTAACAGCGCCTGGTAAGCCCAGCGCTTGCAGCGTTTTGAAGAGGTGAACTGCGGACTCGAATCTTTCCTGGGCAATGCTTTTCTGAATTCCAAATACTTCAATAAACGTGTAATATTCAATTTTACTGGTGGTTTTAACGGTGAAGGATGCGTTTGTATTAGAAATATCGCCAGCTGCTACAATTCCATTTTCGAGCATAGCCTTGTCTGCCGCTACAATAGCTGCTTCCTGGCCAGACAGGTTCCGCAACTTCCCAACACTTCTAAGAAAGCCTGCCAACCCTGTGTGTTGGTCTATCTTATGGTGCAGGTGAGACAGCTCTATGTGTGTATGAGTATTAACAAAACCCGGCGTTATAATACCGTCGTAAAATTCAAGACCTTCGCTTTCCTGGAGATTACCTTGGTTATCAATGATATCTCTTATTACACCTGCATCATCTACCACCACAATTCCTCGTTTGATGGGATTCCCTTTAACCGGGAAGATATAATGAGCAGATAATTTGCGGATCATTCAACTACAAAAGAGGTGTTCTTGGTAATTACAATGGTTTTTACATCAACGTGTTTCTTAAAATACGGGTTGCTATTGTTATGGTTAAGCACCCATCCCTTAATATAGCTTACTTTCTTGTTTTTGTTGCGTTTTGTTGTTTTCAATACCACTGCCCGCTTTGTTTTTT